>JAURQB010000062.1 GCA_030836365.1 Bdellovibrionota bacterium
CATTTATCATTAAAAATATAATCTAACCCGACCTGAAGCTTTACTGGACTCACACCAATAGTTAATGCCTTTTTTTCACTACTGGTAATACTTCCTCCGAGGTTAATTTGAAAATGAGTTGACTGCATCGAGACATTGACTGAACCACCTGCATAATTATTTTTAGTATTATTTTCGTATCGAGAACGAGAAAAATCGTAATAAATTAATTCACGCTGGCGCTGATAAAAACCCATCACTTGGAGGGACATATTTTGATGCTGATAGAGAAAGCTAAATTCACTTGAGTAATTTTTCTCAGGAAGTAACTCATCATTTCCATATAAGGAAAATAGTTCATAGAAGCTAGGAAATCGCGAGTTTTTACCAACTTGAAAACTAAGCTTCGTTTTAGGGCCCATTAAATCATATCCAACCTGGCCGACCAATTCGTCCGAGCTCACCCCTTGATCGATTCTAGCACCGAGTCTCCATTGCCCGGAGTGAGTTTTGATTACACCATTAGCAAAAAGAGAATTTTGTCTAAACGCCGTTGGAGTTGATAAGTCACTTTCCGTGATCTCCAAGGAAATATCCTGGTTAATCTCCCCTCCCCAATTAAGTTGATTAAACCAGAAGATATCGGCAGCCGTTAAAGAGGTTTTCACATAAACGGATTGGGAATTGTAAGCAAGTAAACTCTCCACATCGCCAAAGGCATTATTTACTTTACGATTGTTTTGTTGAAGCCTGATCACATTTTTCCAAATCTGATCATTAAATAAAATTGAAGTATTTTTCGCGATCACCTCATATGACTTTTCTCGCCCATAAGGTCTCTGGTCATCAGTTAAAAATTGATCAAAATCCTGATGATCTTGAAATACATTTAACTGAACTTCCGGGCCAAAATCGGTTCCGGCAAATTTTTTCCACCCCGCCTTAAAAACATGAAGAGAGCGAGCGTCATCCTCTGCAGACTCTCCATTTAGGGCGGGTTGAAGACTTGGACCGGATTTAAATTGCCTTAAGGCGGCAACACTCCAAGCTTGCCGCTTGTGCAAAAATACTTTTTTGATCGCCAATTTTTGAAAACCATTATTTCCCGTCATCAAAAGAAATTTACTTTGCGGCACCATTTTACTAGTGAACTCAAGAGCACCGCTAAAAGCTCCTCGGCCCATCACTCCGGCGCTTCCTCCCACATGAATATTCATTTCATCATAAAAAAACGGATCTAAAAAATAATAACTACGACTTCCACCTATGCCCGTTGCACTTTGCTGAGAAAGCCCATCGGCAACCACCAAGAGTTGCGCAGAGTTTTGCCCCATGAATCTTAACTCATCCCCGCCATTGATAAAGCTTCCTGGTTTAGTTTGCGTAAACGGCATCAATAACAATTTTTGATAAAAACCTTGCCCATTATCTTCGATTGATTGGGTGCGCCCCAAAGGGCCAGTTAACGTATTGAGATCATCTGGGCCACTTGCAATAACGGTAAGTTGCTCTGCGAACGAGTAACTCGCGTACAGGTATATCACTAATGAAAAAATGAATAATTTGGCCATGGTTTTAATTGCTTTTATCGCTCTGTTTTGTCAATTAATACCTCCTATTGTTGGTGTATTGTTCACTTGACTAAGGAATAGGAAGCTCTAGGATAGTTTCAAGGAGTAAAACCATGAAAAAATCACTCGTTTGGATCAGAAGAGATATTAGATTAATCGACCACACGGCGCTCAGCGCTGCTATCGCCGAAAGTGATGAGGTCCACTTGGTTTTTATTTTTGATGAAAAAATTTTACAAAAGCTACCCGCTAATGACCGTCGAGTAACGTTTATTCATGAATCCCTTCGGGAATTAAATAATGAGCTCACCAACTATAATTCAGAAATCAATATCCTCTTTGGTGACCCAGTCGAAGAGATTCCAAAGTTGACAAAAAAAATCGGGGTACAAAAAGTATTTTTTAATCGAGATTATGAAAAATATGCTCTTAATCGAGACAAAAAAGTCACAACTAAATTAAAAGAAATGGATATCGCGACTTCCAGCTACCGTGATCATGTCATTTTTGAAGCTTCAGAAGTGTTAAAAAAAGACAATACGCCTTACAAAGTTTTCACGCCTTACAAAAGAGCGTGGATAGCAAGATTTATGAGTGAATTTTCACGGGCGAAATTGTTTCGGGCAAATCATCAAAAATATGCTCAAGACGTGCCTCATCGTTTTTCCAAAACCGATTGGATGAAAAAAACAGGTTTTGGGCCTCAAGAGCTAAGTATTGAAGCAGGGAGAAAAGGTGCCTTAAAAGTTTTAGAGCGATTTAAAAAAAATATTGGCACATATCATGAGACTCGTAACCTTTTAGAAGAGACTTCGACTTCTGGACTTTCTCCTTATATAAGACATGGATTGATTAGTATTAGAGAGGTTCTCAGCTTAGGAGTAAAAGAGAATGCTATTATTCATGAGACTTTTGTTTCGGAGCTTGTGTGGCGCGAGTTTTATCAAATGATATTGAGTCATTTTCCCGTTGTCGAAAAATCAAGTTTTAAGCCCCAGTATGACGCGATTAAATGGGCCGGAGGAAAAAAAGAATTAGTCGCGTGGCAAAAAGGGGAAACAGGCTACCCCATTGTCGATGCAGGAATGAGGTGCCTAAATCAAACCGGCCTCATGCCCAATCGTTTACGCATGGTCACAGCCAGTTTTTTATGTAAAACCCTTCTTGTTGACTGGAAGAAAGGAGAGAAATACTTTGCGGAGAAATTAATGGATTTTGATCTAGCTTCCAATAATGGTGGCTGGCAATGGAGCTCCTCCACCGGCTGTGATGCTCAACCTTACTTTCGAATTTTTAATCCATTGAGCCAAAGTCAAAAATTTGACCCCAATGGCGACTTTATTAGAAAGTGGTGCCCTGAGCTTGCTAAGCTTGATGCCAAACAAATTCATCAACCCCATGCCTATGGGCCTCTATTTTTAATAGAAAAAGATATCCAATACCCAATGCCTGTTGTGGATTATTCATCCAAGAGAGTTGAAGCTCTCGCGATGTATAAATCTGCACTGAAATAGTTATCACAGCATATCGCTACTGTTATAGTTATCACAGCATATCGCTACTGTTATACTTATCACAGCATATCGCTACACGTGCCTTTTTTATTTGTTGGAATCAATTGTAAAATTTTTGCAAGCGAGCCACTAGAGAAACCATCATCAAATTGCGCGAGAACCTTCTTATTTTTACCGATTAATAGTACACGCGCATTGTTAGGATTTTCCGTCCCAAGAAAATTTTTAACGATGTTGGCATCATCATAGACAGTGACGACATTGTTCCATAAACCTTTGGGTATTCCTTTTTTCATTCCGCCATCAATTTTGTTGCGAAAAAACTGAGGAAACCAGGAATCTAAAACAGGCAGTTCATAAACTAAAACTTTTACTCCCGTCATTTCAAGGCCGATCAACCAACGATCAATATCAAATTGAGTTTTTTGTTTGTAGCCAATCAGAAAAATTTGTAGATCATTTATCTCAGATGCAGGTAGCATGAGCCGATCGCCGTATAAAGATTCTCCACTTATTTGGGGAAAGCTCTCTCCCACTACTTTCTTATTTTGAATTGTCCTTGAAGAGCAGCTGACAATTAAATTATAAAATAAGAAGATTAAAGTTAACTGCTTCACGAGTGACCTCCTAGACGTAAATGGGACAAGTTTTCTCCTAACCCATCAATATTATACACCATCATAAAGAAATCATTTACGATGTCTGGCCGTTGTTTCGTGCGCGTATAGGATTTTCGCTTTAGAATACATTCAATCTAAGGAGAGCTCATATGACTAAGATCTTAACTTCCATCTGTTTATTATTTTTTATTAATTTTTCATATTCCAGCGAAAGTTTTTACGAACTAAAAGCCAAGACGATTAAAGGCGAAGAAATAAATTTCTCTAAATTTAAAGGAAAGACAGTGATGTTAGTCAACATCGCAAGTCGCTGCGGATTCACTCCCCAACTTGAATCCCTCCA
Source organism: Bdellovibrionota bacterium (assembly GCA_030836365.1). Lineage (GTDB taxonomy): Bacteria > Bdellovibrionota > Bacteriovoracia > Bacteriovoracales > Bacteriovoracaceae > UBA1511. The sequence goes on from JAURQB010000062.1 coordinate 4,028, forward strand.
AGAGTTGTATGAAAAGTACCGTGCGAAAAACTTCATTATCGTTGGCGTGCCGTCCAATGAATTCGGTGGCCAGTCACCTGAAGCTGATGGAGAAATGGCAAAATTTTGTAAGTTAAATTACGGAGTGAATTTTCCCTTGTTATCTAAATCATTTGTCAAAGGAAAAAACAAGAGCTCAGTCTTCAAATTCTTGATCGATAATTCAACAAATCAAAGTGAAATCTCGTGGAATTTTGAAAAATTTTTGGTCGGACCAAATGGAAAAGTTGTCGCGAGATTCCGCTCAGGTGACTCTCCTTTAGGTGATAAAATCGTTAAAAAAATTAAGACCTTAATAAATTAAACTCGTTCATCCAGGAGAAACCATTATGGTTTTGATCAATATCGGTGTCCACAAACTTGAAAGTTATAAAAATAATGACGGCATTTTTGAAAATAGTTATTTCATTCATAGGCCTTATTTAAACTACGTCATTTTCTCTCCTAATAGTACCGAGCTATTTTATGATTATTTTAACGCCAAAGGAGGTGTGGGAAAGCAAATCTTCACTCATCATAAACAAATCGGTCATTCCCAGGCCAAAATATTTAATAAGTATGGTGCAGCTGTTTTACTAACTAATCCGACAAAGCAACCTCATAACAACTCTTACAAATGTGAGTACTATGGAGAAGACTTTAGCGATAAAGACATTATTTACCCATGGGATAGACCAAAAGAACTTCATTGGTTTATTCTCACTCAGAAAGGCAAAAATTTTCTGATCACCGATGAGCATTTAATTTTAAAAGACGGAATTTGGTCGCCCAATCCTTCTCTGGATTATAATGATGAAAAAATAAAAGACATCGAGGAGGTACTAAATCACGAAATAGATTACCTACTGCCAAGGATGCACACAGGAGAATTTTACCTACAAAAGACATCGCGCTCTGAACGAGAAAAACAAATTAATCATTTTATAGGTCAAATAAAATGAATAGTTTGATTATCATTAACTTTGCCTTGTCGTGTTACTTACTGGGACTGATTTTAACAATGCAAATGGTTCACTATCCCACATTTATTTATGTTGACCGAAAACTGTTTAATAAATTTCACCTCTTTCATGTAAGGCGTATTTCACTAATCGTCATGCTTCCAATGGGTGCAGAACTCCTCGCCTCTGCCGCTCTTTTGTTTCTTTATCCAAGTGCCATTCATGCCACGCTATTTTCTTTGGTTGTTCTAATTTGGTTAAGTACGGCTTTTCTAAGTGTGCCTAGGCATAACAAACTGAGTGAGCATAAAAATCCCAAAATTATTAGTGAGCTCGTTTTAACTAATTGGCCGAGGACAATACTGTGGTTCTCGAGGGTGGTCATCCTCATTTTTGTCCTAAGAGGGAGTCTATCATGAGTGAATCCCTATTTCTCATCTTAGGAAATCAACAATTTCCGCAAGGCCATATAAAGAAATACAAGGACTCTCATCAATTTTTTATGGCCGAAGTTAATGAGCTTTGCACTCATTTTAAATATCATAAACAAAAAATCTTATTCTTTCTCGCGAGCATGCGAGAGTACAATGATGATTTACTCAGCAATGGTTTCCAAACTAATTATGTAAAACTCACATCAAAAAATAATGGAACAAGTTACACTGAGCACTTAGAAAACTTTCTCAAAAAAAATAAAAAGATAAAAAGTATCACTATCTTTGAAATAGAAGATACTTTTTTTGAAAAGATCATCGTTGACTTTTGTCAAAAGCAAAAATTAAAACTTGAAATCCTGCCCTCACCGATGTTTATCACTTCCCGTGATGACTTCAAGGAATATCTCGATTCGGTAAAGCGCCCTTTCATGAAAACCTTTTATGAAAAACAGCGCAAAAAACATGAAATTCTAACGATTGCCGACAAACCGATTGGTGGAAAATGGAGTTATGATGAGGATAATAGAAAAAAAATTCCAAAGGGTGTTATTCCTCCACCGGTTATGTCACCTAAATATGAAACAAATAAGAATTTTAATGATTGCCTAAAAATCATTGAGGAAATTTTTCCCGGCCACCCTGGTTCGACTGATGATTTTCTCTATCCAATTAATATCAAGGATGCGACCCGATTTTTTAAAGACTTTTTAAAAAACAGATTTGCTCTATTTGGCGATTACGAAGACGCAATTCATTCTGATCATAATTTTAATTTCCATTCACTTCTAAGTGCAAATATAAATGTCGGTCACATCACTCCGCATGAAATTATCAAGGCCGTCACTACATCTGAGATGATTAAAAATATTCCGATGAATAGTCTCGAGGGTTATGTTCGCCAAGTTATTGGCTGGCGAGAATTCATTCGAGGGATCTACCATAATTATGACGAAGTTCAATCCAAATCAAATTTCTGGAACCATAAGAGAAAGCTTAACGACAATTGGTATACAGGAAATACTGGAGTTCCTCCTTTAGATGATGCAATCAAAAAAGCCTCTCGCTTTGGATATTGTCATCATATTGAGAGACTAATGATTATTTCCAACATAATGCTCCTCTCGCAGATACATCCCCAGGAAGTTTTTAAGTGGTTTATGGAAATGTTTGTTGATTCTAGTGATTGGGTCATGGGGCCGAATGTCTATGGGATGGCCCAATTTAGTGATGGCGGAATTTTTGCCACAAAACCCTATATCTGTGGCAGTAACTACTTACTAAAAATGAGTAATTATAAAAAAGGTGAATGGTGTAATGAGGTCGACGGTCTCTATTGGGGATTTATTAACAACAACCGTGATTTTTTCGCCAAAAACCCCAGGATGAGTCTCTCTATTCGTCAGTACGAACGAATCAAGCCAGATCGTCGAGAACTCATCGCAACAGCATCCGATGAATTTATAAAAAGAAATACAAAAATATAAATAAAGGATATTCCAATGAAAAAAACAATTGTTTGCATAGGCGGGAGCAAAGGAATTGGTGAAGCCGTTATCAAAAAGCTTTTGGCCGAGGAGCATCATGTTCACTTGTACTCAAGAACCATACCTCCAGAAGTGATGTCCAACTCAAATCTATTAACCCATGTTCAATACGACGCGAATGATGTTTTTGTGGCCGACACACTTCCTGAAGAAGTTGATGGCTATATTTACTTTCCAGGGAGTATTAACCTCAGGCCATTTGAAAGACTTAGTATTGAAGAATTTCAAGCGGACTTAGATATTAATTATCTTCATAATGTGCGGATCCTACAAAAAGTGATGGGAAAGCTTAAGAAGTCCACCAACGATGCTTCTGTCGTATTTTTCAGCACGGTGGCAGTTCAAACAGGTATGCCTTTTCACGCAAGCATTGCAGGGGCAAAAGGAGCCTTAGAGGGACTAACAAGATCTCTTGCCTCAGAGTACGCACCAAAAGTTCGAGTAAATTGTATCTCCCCTTCTCTAACAGAAACACCACTAGCGGAAAAAATTACGAGTAATGAAAAAATGAGAGAAGCAAGTGCGACGAAACATCCCATGAAAAGAATCGGTACAGCGGATGATCTAGCGAATCTAGCGGTCTTTTTATTAAGTAGTGAGTCTTCTTGGATTACTGGACAAAATATTTCCTGTGACGGTGGAATGAATTGCCTTAAATAAAAAAGGGCACTCCTAAGAGTGCCCAATAAATTATCGCATTTTTTCAAGTGCGATTTTTTATAAAACGTCTAATTCAATTTTAAACACGCCTCTTCTCTCTTCTCCATTGTTAAACTTAACAAAGGTTTGAGAGTCCACAAGTCTTGCGCCAATGACACTGTCATCAATAGTTAAATCCCCATCAACATCAATTGTCATATCAGGAAGTACTAAAGTGAATTTCATTTTTTTAATACCAGCACTAGTTGTGTACAGGCTCAAGTTTTTAATCGCACCATTGGAAAGTGAGTATTCACCGTACCCAACTTTTGTCGCGTTTCCTGGAAGAAAATCAACATAAAGCTTAAACTCAGTGACGGAGGAAAAATCAGAAGAAAAAGTAATAACTGACTCAGGCCCAATATCATCAGGCTTTTCCTGAGTAGCAACTTTTGCCGCCAAGACAACATTTGTCACAAGCTCTGTCTCTAAAAGCAGATCTAAAACAACATTTTCTGCCGATACTCGATTAGTCTTCTTAAGCGTGCTTTCGTCAGAGTAGGCCAGTAAGTCTTTTGACCTCTTATCACACTCTGTTTTTATTTCAGTATACCGAGTGTAATTTGTTTCAGGTTCCTGGCCACTAACCAATTCAAAACGGGCCCAATCTTCACATGTGTAAAACGCTTTCGGACGACTTCTCGTTTCAGCCGTTGCACTTAGGCTGCACATGTACGGTTCACCATAATCAGGACGATCAACATAGTAACAATCAATCTCATCAATACGGTTTTCAATTTCATAATCTTCAAGCTTCGCAGTTTCATTAGCAATTAGTGCATCTAAAACTTCTACTCGCTTAAGTGCTTCGTCTCTGTAACGTCCGGAGGCAAAGATTAACTGAGTTACATCTAATGCTTTTTCAAAAGCATCGGAGGCTGCTGTAAAACTTGTTGCCAAACGATCTGCATAGTTAAGATCACTCAGAAGACCTTGCCACTCAGCAGAAGTAGTCCCTTCTAATGGTAAGAACTCTAAATCTTTCACATCTTCAGTAGTTGGATAAACAACAATTGTTGCCGCACGAATGTCAGAAGAAAGTGTTTTTGTCGTTGAAAATGCACGTACACCCGTTTGTTCAAAAATAAGTGTATCGGCAGTGGGCATATCAGCTTCTCTTCCACAAGCAATCACCATTAGGGAGATTACACTGAGAATAAAATAGTTTTTTGTCTTATTCATTTCAATCTCCTTAGAAAAATAAGTTCAGGTCAACAGAGTAAAGTGGATCTTTGACCACGTTTTCTCCACTTAAAACATTTGTATAGCTAACCATCACACGAAGAGGAGCAGGAAATGCTTTTTTCTTAAACAAGTAAATAGTATCTAGCCCGGCTGTTAATTGAAGAGCTTCCATTTTTTGTTTTGTGTCTTGCTCAAGCCAATCGTATCTCTCTGAAGAAAATTCACCGCCTGAATAACGGTCTTTACTTTTCGTCTGATAAGAATAACCGGCACCAAGATTAAAGCCTTTATAGCTCCACATTCCTGCAAGCTGAACATTGGTCATGTCACCTAAATCTCTTTTGGTGTTGTAATCAATATCAGGTGTTGCTTTTGAGTAAGAAACTTCAGGAATTCTTTCTGGGTTGGTATCTGGAAGTTGCCCAGTATAGCCAATCGTTCCACTAACAGTAAACTCTGGTGTCACAAAGTAATCAACGAATACGCCAATACCTAAATCCGTTTGATCGTCTCCACTAGCAACATCAACGATTTTATTTACATCTTGATCTTTTCCCGTAGGGGCCGTGACGTCAAACTGCCCAGTCGCGGAGAACTTCTCGCTCGTCACAAAATTATATTTCGCAACAACTTTAATATCCCCGATTTCATCTTTTTGAGTATTCTTTAATTCGTTGTAGCCATACTCATTTAACTTTTCAGCAACAGGAGCAGAAAGCTTACTCATAAATTCTTCAACTTTAGAGCTCGCTCCACTTGCATTAAGAGCGCCAATCATTTCTTGATGAAGTGATTCATTTTCTTGAACAACACCAAGAGCAACTTTCATATCTGACTTAATCACGGGAACGGCCAGGCCTAAAGTTAACTTTTTTGTTAAACCAATCGCAAAAACAGGAACTCTTGCAGTCGCTACAACATTAACATTACCAGTTGCAGTTCCAAATGAGTCACCTGAGTTTTTTCCAAGGTAGTTCATGACGTTTTCAATCGCAGATTTTTCCCACGCCTCTTTTTTCGAGTCCATTACTTTTTGGAAAGTAATGGTACTATTAAGAGGGTCACCAAGAGCAACCACGTCACCGTTACCATTAAACTTTTCACTAGCTGTTGCGAGTAAACCTTTCGTGCTTAAATTCCTAACACCTTTTGGTAAAACCCTTGACGTTGGAAAAGCAAATGGAGCTTTTAAATCTCCAGCAAAAGCACTACCAACAAGTAGTACCATTGCTGATGCTAATATCTTTTTCATTTTAACCTCAACAAACTAAATAATTATCGACATCTTTTTGATAGTTCAAAAATTTCTTTTCCTGACTGGAAATCACCTTTTTCACAATCATCTTTATTTGCCGCACACGCCATTAGGTTAGCAATGTCTTCTTTTGACTCTGGGACTTTTGTTGGAAAATATTTAGTAAGAACTGCATCACTAGCAGTTGAAAGAGCTCTCATTCCAGAAAAAATCTCACAGAAATCACCACGCTCTTCTAGATCAGCAAGAACGTCTAAAAGATATACTGTCGTTGTTGTGTTCGCAGAAGTTTCTACGTCAAGTTCCTCAATCGAAATAACGGAGTTATCATACGCATTGAAAAGATCATCAAGAGCGTCTTCTGTTGAAAAGTTTGAAAGACCTCTAAGTCTTGCCAATGCCGCAGGGACTTTAAAACGAACTCTTCCAGCAGTTCTATAAGCGCCAAAATTCTCAACTGTTTCATCAAGCTTATTTGTTAGTTCAAGGTTTTCCATTAACTCAGGAAGCTTACCAATAGAAGCACTGATTCCATTAGCATTTCCCCAACGAGCAAGATTAATTGCATAAAAGTAATGAGCAACAGCTAGGTCAGATTTTGAAAAACCTTCAGCAGGAACACCCTTAGAGGCAGAGCTTTTCGCGATTGCATTTTGAGCTGCTTTATATGCTCTTGTATAAACTGATTTTTTTTCGTCTTTTGAAGTAACTTTATTTCCGTAATAATAAAGTGCTTTCGCTTCGCCTAATTTATTATCAACAAGATCTTTTGTTGAACGAGAACCTTCAGCTGCAGTTTTGTAAAGGTTTGCTGCCTGAAGAGCGTTTTTAAAGTCTTCTCCACGTTTTGCGTAGATTGTGTCCGCATCACCAGAAGTTGCGGCATTTGCACCTAAACTTAACATTAATCCAAAAATAATTGCTTTCATCATTTCTCCTTTTATTATGATAAAAAATAAACATTCTTAACTTTTAAAAAGTATTCCTCATCCTCATTATTTAAACGTGTAAAAAACGTCTAGTTATAAAAATCGACCATGTAGGTAATACAGGTGGGACGATAGCTCATCAAGGTCTTTTATGAGTAAAGTCAAAAACTTAACACTTTGCGCACACTTGACTCATTGCGCAGAATTTTATCGAACTGTTTTAACCTTTAACAAAATACTTCTACTCGATAAAAAAGGCATTATACTTGAAACGATATCAATATAATCGTTAAAATAAGTAATTTCTATTTCTTTAACTTCCGAACAATTAAGGCCATTTAGGCGCAAGAGTTCCGACAAATACAATTTCTCTCGCGAAAACTGCCCTAAAGGAGTCCAAATTCTCTCAATTAAGACTTTATCAAAATACTTTTCTTGATACCTTACATCGGTGGCAAATTTATCGCCCAGACTGGTGGTAAATTCACGTTCAACTGTATTCCACGAGGCTTTTGTTTGACAGCCTTTAGAGCTGACAAGAAGTCGACTCGTACAACCTTGAAAGAGTATTAAGGAGAGAAAAAAAAGTAGCCTACCTTTTACCATAAAACTTCACTCGATAATTTCTTGGAACATATAAGCCTAAACTTAGAAACGATAAAATAAAATTAGTAGTACTCTGATATTCTTCTATTTCAATATTTGCGACAGAGTAAAAATCATACTCTTTCATAATTGTATCTATATAGACTTTATGCTCAAAGGGGATGATGCCCCACAGATAGAAATCTTTCTCTCCGACATACTCTTGAATTTCACCATGAAATTTTCGCGGTCCTATATTAATCGGAAATTCGCCATAGCTTTTAAACGACAGTGTTGTGCAACTTACTGTCAACGCCGAGAAAACCACCAGCAAGAACATGTGGTTCACGACCTTTATTAAGTACGTGTGGTTAATTACCTTCAAACTTTTCCTTTTGGCCCTGAAGATTTTCAAGTCCGCGCTGGTGGTCATTACTCATTTGAGTGATCGCTTGAAAAGCTGAGAGTAAATTTAAATTCGTTTCTAAATTTCTATTTTGATACGCTTCTTTTAGCGCTTGCTTGGTCATCTCTACAGCAACAGGAGGTTTATTCGCAATCATTGCCGCGAGCTCATTTGCTCTGGCCCAAATATCTGTGCTATCAACTAGATAATTAAGAAGTCCGATTTCTTTTGCTTCCTTTGCAAGGACAACTCTTGCGGTTAAATACAACTCCATCGCCTTTGTGTAGCCGATGGCACGGGACAGAAAATAGGTTCCCCCGTCACCAGGAACAAGAGCAAGATTAGAAAAAGTTTCTAAAAACTTTAGACGCTCGCTACCGATACGCAAGTCACACATACACGCCAAGTCAGCGCCAGCTCCAACAGCTGCGCCATCGATGACAGCAATAATTGGTTTTTTAAACCGCTCAATCGCGCGCGCTATTTCTTGAATCCCAAAATGATATTGCTCGCGAAGATTTATGCTTCCCCCTTGAAACATATCTTTTTTGGCCATCATCGCCTTGATATCACCTCCGCTGCAGAAAACATTTGTTTCACTCCCCAATAAAACCACTCGACAATCAGCATTTTGATTTAATTCATGGAGTGTTTCTACCAGCTCTTTAATTAATTGATCATCTAGAGCATTTTTTTTATCCGGATGGTTTAATTTTAACGTGTAGATGTTATTTTCACTTGAGGTTTTAATATAATTATTAACCATTTGCGACCACCTGATGTACTTTGGATAAACTGTTGCTCCCCAGACCGTCTAAGACTTTTGCTGACGCCTTTACAATCAAATCTAAGTTCACCCCGTGTTCAATATCTAACTCTGTCAGTAAACTAATAAGATCTTCCGTCGCTAAATTACCACTCGCCCCTTTTGCGTATGGGCATCCCCCCATTCCTCCAGCGCTAGTATCATATGCAGCTATTCCATATTTGAGACTAGCGTATACGTTTGCAAGAGCTCGAGAGTAAGTGTCATGAAAATGCATCGCAATTTTTTTCGTAGGTGTATATTGAAGAACATTATCTAATATTTTTTCAATATCTCGAGGAGTTGCAACCCCAATAGTATCGCCAAGAGAAATTTCATCAACACCTAAATCAAGAAGCGTCTTAATTATTCGCTCTAAATCACCGCTCGTTTTTTTTCCCTCATAGGGACAACCAAATACAGTCGAAATATAACCTCGAATACTAATATTTTGCTTAGAGCATTCTTTGGCAACAGCACTAAGTTTTTTCAAACTCTCATCAATCGTACAATTGATATTATTTTTATTAAATTTTTCAGAAGTCGCCGTGAACAAAGCGACACGTTTAACACCGGCGCTTATTGCGTTTTCAAAACCTCTCATATTAGGCACAAGCACAGGACATTTATTTAAATCTAGGCCATCTATTTTTGAAACCGCAGAAAAAACTTCTGCCGAGTCATTTAATTGAGGTATTCGATCAGCACGAACAAAGCTGGTTAACTCAATTTCTGACAACCCAGCTGCGTGTAGGTCTTTAATAAACTCAATCTTAGATAATGTTGGCACAAGCTTCTTTTCATTTTGCAAACCATCTCTTGGCCCAACCTCAATTATTCTCACCTTCCTAGGAATCATTACGATCTCCTTCCGTCGTCCCTGCCTGCAGAATCATTACGATCTCCTTTCGTCGTCCCAGCGGAATCATTGCTATCTCCTGCTAGATCCACGACAGAAATCCCCCCATCAACAAGTTCCCCCTCTGCGGCATGAATGGCCTTAATCGTCCCGTCTTTTGGTGCACTTAGGGTGTGCTCCATTTTCATTGCTTCCATAACGACTACCGCATCTCCGGCCTTGACTTTATCTCCAACACTCATGCAGATTTTTATTATTTTACCCGGCATTGGCGTAACTAAACCATCTCCTGAATCGACCGCTGATTTTGAGAAATTCTTCTCTACTTTTTTTGCCTGAAATGCTTTTCCTGCAATGTCACAAAAAACACTAGTTCCCTTTGTCGCAACAGGAAATGAAAAACGCTGCCCCTCGTATTCAAAATGCAACTGATCATCATCAAACTCGATATGAGAAAAAGAAAATTCTTGTCCATCAACTTCAATAATTGTTTTCTCTGCTTCCTCTCGGAAACCATAATCTAGTTGGTCGCCGTTAACTAAAATTTCTTTTCTCATAAATGTTGATTCCTAAAACCAGAGAAGTCCTCAATCCCATTGTCCGACGAAGAAGATTGGGCCGATTGATTTGTATAATTTTTAGAGCTCATCAAATGAGCGAGAGCAACTTGCGCCAATTCTACAGAAGTATTGGCCGAATCCTGAAGCTCTTTGTTTTCCGCGACAAAATTTGTGTACGTATTTCCTTTCACAAAATTTTCATTATCTAGAACATTAATTAGATACTCACGATTGGTTTTCAGTCCTAAAAATGGAAAATCCACGATCGCTTTTTTCATTTTTTCAGTACACTGTGTTCTGTTTGGTGCGTAAGTAATTAGCTTTGCCACCATTGGGTCAAAACTGACTCCCACCATGTCACCACTCTTTATTCCCGTGTCCAACCTTACTCCAGGACGACGGCCTTTTCCCACATATTGAACCTCGCCAGTTGTTGGGAAAAAATTATTCGCAGGATCCTCTGCGTAAATTCGAACCTCAATAGCATGCCCTCGTTGAGTAATTTCATTTTGAGTTAACGGAAGTTTTTCACCTTTCGCGACAATAATTTGATGGTGAACCAAATCTGCTCCCGTCACAAGTTCAGTAATAGGATGCTCAACTTGTAGACGTGTGTTCATTTCAAGAAAATAAAACCTGTCATCTGTATCGAGAATAAACTCAACCGTTCCAGCACCGCGGTAATTTATTTCTTTTGTTATTAAGGCTGCTGTCTCACAAATTTGATGACGAAGTTCATCACCAAATGCAACTGAGGGAGTCTCTTCTACAATCTTTTGATATCGTCGTTGAATGGAGCACTCTCGCTCATAAAAATGCAAATGATTTCCATGCGTATCACTCATCACCTGAACTTCAATGTGTCTTGGTTTGGTAATATATTTTTCAATTAGCACATGATCATTACCAAACGAAGACTGCGCCTCTCTTTTTGCCGCTTCAAGCTCTTGAAAAAAATTCTCCTCTTTTTCTACTATCCGCATTCCTTTTCCACCGCCACCGGCAGTTGCTTTTATCAAAACAGGAAAGCCAATAATATTCGCATGCTTTTTTAGTGTTTCACTTTCTTGATCACTACCTTGATACCCAGGAATAACGGGAACACCAATTTCCATCATCTTCTTTTTTGACGTAATTTTATCGCCCATTAATTGGATGTGTTCTGATTTTGGGCCAATAAAAATAATTTTATTTTTTTCGACAAGCTCACAAAAATCAGCATTTTCACTGAGAAAACCATAGCCTGGATGAATGGCCGTCGATTTTGTTTGTTTAGCAATGTCTAAAATTTTTTGCTTATTTAAATAGGTTTCTGAGAGCGGCCCACTTCCGAGGCAAAACCCCTCATCAGCGGTTTGTACGTGAAGCGCACTTTCTTCGCCCTCGGTGTAAATGGCGACGGTTTTGATCCCCATTTCTTGACATGTATGTATCACTCGGCACGCAATCTCTCCACGATTGGCAATTAAAACTTTTTTGATTATTTGGCCCATGGTGCCTTTTCCTTGTTAAGTAGTGCATTCATACCGGCTTGACCTTCGTCAGAAATTCGAACCTCTGAAATTAAATGGCAAGCCGTATTGATCAGCTCTTCTTGAGTTTTGCCTGGTGACGTCAACACTTTAATTAAATCCTTTGCCATCAATCTCGCCCTCGGTCCTGCCTGCCGAAGCTCTTTAATATGTTTTTGAACAGCTTCATCTAATTTATCTTCATCAGAAACAACTTCATGAACAAGACCATAGTTAACGGCCTTTTCACAAGAAATTCTAGCACCACTTAGAAATGTTGCTCTGGCCGCAGACTCTCCAATTTTTCTAATTACAAAAGGAGAAATTACGGCCGGTAATATTCCTAAACGAACTTCACTAAGGGCGAAAAAAGCACGTTCAACAGCGATAACATAATCACAAGTACTCACAAGTCCAACTCCACCACCCATAACTGCGCCGTTAACTCGCGCAATTAGAGGTTTGGGAAAATCGTTCATTGTCGTCAGCATCTTTGCCAACTTCCGAGAGTCTGCGAGATTTTCCTCGGTTGAATAATTCACCATTTTCTTCATCCAATTTAAATCTGCACCCGCACAAAATGAGCGCCCGTTTCCAGCGAGCACAACCATTTCAATTGTCGCATCATCTTTTGCTTTTTCAAAAAAATCGGTCAACTCTGCAATGAGAACTTCATCAAATGCATTATGAATTTCGGGGCGATTTAGATACAAATGAACTGCACCTTGATCGTTTTTTTTCATCTCGAGATATTGATAACTCATGATCACTTATTCCTCTGTTCTACATTCTGAAAACGCCAAACTTCGTCGGCATTATCTTGGCGTTTAAACTTACTTGAAGCGCATACCCTAAAATTTTTCTCGTCTGGCAAGGCGCGATGACACCGTCATCCCATAGTCTCGCTGAGGAGTAATAAGCACTTCCCTCTTTTTCATACTTATCAAGAATAGGTTTTTCAAATGTTGCCTTTTCTTCTTCTGTCATCAGGGGCTTGCCCTTCGCTTCTAGAGCACTTTGCTTTACAGTACTTAAAACGCCAGCCGCTTGTTCTCCACCCATGACGGAGATTCTAGCATTAGGCCACATCCACATAAATCGCGGTGAGTACGCTCGGCCACACATTCCATAGTTCCCAGCGCCAAAACTGCCGCCAATAACAACCGTAAACTTTGGCACATTTACCGTAGAAACGGCAGTCACCATCTTCGCCCCGTGCTTAGCGATACCTTCACTTTCATATTTTTTTCCCACCATAAACCCGGTGATGTTTTGGAGAAAAATAAGGGGAATATTTCTCTGTCCACACAGTTCAATAAAGTGCGCTCCTTTTTGAGCACTCTCTGAAAAAAGAATCCCATTGTTGGCCACGATCCCAACACTTTGTCCGTAAAGCTTGGCAAAACAACAAACGAGAGTTGTCCCAAAATTTTCTTTAAATTCCTGAAACTCACTACCGTCAACAAGTCGAGCAA
>JAURQB010000006.1 GCA_030836365.1 Bdellovibrionota bacterium
CAACATCTCGGCCTCGACGTCCCTGACGATGCAACCGGTCAATATTCAATCCTGAAAAACACCCTGATTGATTTCATCAATAAAAAAGAAACTTTAGGTGAAACAGTAATAAAAATGAAAAAAAACGGCAATTTATCTAAAGAGATGCTTGAGAATTTGCTAGAATTACTGGTAAACCAGGATTTAAGTTTCAAACAATACAACGCGATTGGTAGAGTTATAAATAAATACAACCAAAGCAAAAAACTAAATCTAAGCCCTTTTGAGAACCTTTTGTTACCAATAAGGATGTTAGTTAAAAAGTCTGATCTAAAAGATTCAGAAATATACGAGAAAATATGAATCAAGAAAATACTGAGCAAAATACAGAAAATATCCAAACCACACGATTTAAGGACGGTGACGAACTAACCCTTATACGCGTGAGATTTCCAGGAAATTCCAAATCATTTCCTTTTCTTTTAGGGTCTCATACATTTAAGTATGGCCAGAAGGTATTAGCTCAAAGTGACAGAGGCTTGGCCGTCGGCTACATAAACAGCTTTCCTTACAAAAAGCCTTTTAAAAAAGAAATGCTCCCGATTCAAACAATTGCTCGAATAGCTACAGAAGAAGATATTGCACAACAGATAGAAAATGCACTCAATGAAAAAAAAGCAGAGCTAGAGTGCAAAGACTTGATAGAAAATCATAAGCTAGATATGACACTCACTCATGTTGAGTTTATGCAATATGGGAAAAAAGTGGTTTTTTACTTCAATGCACCTGCCCGAGTAGACTTTAGAGATCTAGTAAAAGACCTTGTTGGAATTCTTAAAATAAGAGTCGAGTTAAGACAGATAAGCGTAAGAGATAGGACCGCAGCTGTTGGTGCACTTGGCGCATGCGGACTTCAAACATGTTGTAGTTCATTTTTGCAAAACTATGGCCACGTTAATATTAAAATGCCAAAGAACCAAAATTTATCAATTGCCCAAAATAGAATTAATGGTGTTTGTGGCCAGATCAAGTGTTGCATGAAATATGAAGATGAAGTCTATTCTCATAAGAAGAAAAGCCTCCCAAAAGAGGGGAAGTTCGTCAAACTACAAAATGGTGACACCGGAAAAGTATTAAAACTTCATATTCTAAAAGAGCAATTTGACATGCTCACAGACAAAGGTGTTATTAAAAGATACCCCGGAGAGATTTTCTCACCGAATAATCACTCACCTAGTAACAGCTGGAGTTTCCCTAGAGAGTTTAATTTAATTACGAATGAAACAAATGAAGTAGTCCAATGGAAACAAATTGAAAAAGGGCTTGATTCTAATCAAAATGCCGTACTACCCCTCGAAGAGAAAAATCCGACGAGTAAATCAAGAGGCGAACAGAATCAAAACCATGTGAATGCGAGGACTGATAAAGCCGACGAACAATCTGCCAACTCTAATGCTGCTAAGAACGAAAACGGCCCGAAACAAAAGAAATCGGGCCGAAAAAAACGTAACAACTATAATAAAAAGCAATAGAGATATCGAGAGAACTTCTTTTCTTTAGAAATCCGCACTTTTAGGTGTTCTTGGAAATGCAATAACGTCTCTTATGTTTTTCATCCCTGTAATGTACATAATTGCTCGCTCAAAACCGAGGCCAAATCCAGCATGAGGAGCGGTGCCGTGTTTACGTAAATCGAGGTACCACCACAAAGAATCTTGGTCCATGCCCATATCATTCATTCTTTGTTTTAACTTATCAAGGTTTTCCTCTCTTTGGCTTCCACCAATTATTTCACCAACGCCAGGAAGAAGAATATCCATTGCTCGAACGGTTTTACCGTCATCATTTTGTTTCATATAAAAAGCCTTACAGTCTTTTGGATAATCCGTAACGATAACAGGCCCATTAAATTTTTCTTCACTTAAATATCGCTCATGCTCAGTTTGCAGTTCCTTGCCCCATTCAACTGGGAACTCGAACTTCTTGCCACAATCAATTAAAATATCGACAGCTGCAGTATAAGTAATTTTCGTGAACTCCGAATTGGAAACAGACATTAATCGTTCGACTAAATCATCATCCACCTCTGGCCTTTTTTGTAAAAAATCTAATTCGTCTCTGCACCCCTCAAGAGCACTTTGGATCAGATACTTGATATAATCCGCCCCCAAGTCAGCAACATCATCAAGATCTGCAAAAGCAACTTCTGGCTCGATCATCCAAAACTCGGCCAAATGCCTAGCTGTATTACTATTTTCAGATCTAAACGTTGGCCCGAAAGTATATACTTTTCCCATTCCCATCGCAAAGGTCTCTGCTTCTAATTGACCACTAACTGTCAAACTAGTGCTTTTTCCGAAGTAATCATTTTTGTAATCAAAGCTACCATCATCAGTCTTTTTTACCTTGTCAGGACTTAGAGTCGAGACATTAAACATTTCTCCCGCCCCTTCAGCATCAATACCAGTGATAATAGGTGTGTTAATATAATAAAAACCCTTTTCTTGAAAAAATCGGTGAGTGGCGAACGCCAGATTATTTCTTATCCTAAAAACCGCTCCGAATAAATTTGTTCTGGCCCTAAGGTGCGCATTCTCTCTTAAGAACTCAAGGGATGTTGCTTTCTTTTGAAGAGGATAATCCTGTTGAGAACTTCCTAATACTGAACCTCCAACTGCGACAACTTCATAGCTTTGATTTTTTCCTTGAGACTCTACGAGCTTCCCTCTAATGGCGACGCAAGCCCCTGTGTGACAAGAACTTAATGCTTCATAATTTTCAATATCCGCATCCAAGACAATCTGAAGGTTTTGTTGACTGCTTCCATCATTAATAACCATGAAGGAGAAAGCTTTTTTCTTTCTAACACTTCTAACCCAACCTCGAAGGAAAATATCTCCAAGCGCTACATTTCCCTCAAAAATTTCTTTAATCCAAGTTGCTTTTCTCATAAAAATCACTTCCTCTAAATGCTATAATAAAACCTGCTTTAAAAAGTTTTATTATTTAAAAAACTGATCCCTTATCAATAAAATATCGTCATTGGATAATCGAGACCCATATTGAGTAACAACCTTGCTGGCACATGCACAACTAAACTCTAAGCAGGTTTGGACCTCATGACCTAATCCGTAGGAGTATAAAAATGCTCCGGCAAATAAATCACCTGCCCCAATCGTATCAATAGGCTTTACTTCAGGAGCTCGGCCAGAAACCAGGCTCCCATTTTCATAAAATACGGCGCCATCAGCACCATTTGTCATTACTATTTTTTTCGCGAATTTAGCGCCTGCCTCTAGTCCCTTTTCAATTTCGGATTCTCCAGTAAAAACTAGCAACTCCTCTCGATTACAAAAAAGTAAATCGACCTTTCCACCCTCTAACATTTCGAATAAACCATTTTTGAAGTATGTTGGCATAGAAGGGTCTGAAAATGTAAGTGCAGTTTTAACACCATTTTCTCTGGCAAAACTTAGCGCCTTAATTGCCGCCGCACGACCAGTTTCAGAAGTGACTAAGTACCCTTCGACATATAACAATTCGCTTTGAGCAAGGGAGTCAAAATCAATCTCTTCTTCGGAAAATGTTTCCGTTATTCCTAGATAAGTGTTCATTGTTCGCTCAGCGTCCGGAGTGACAAAAACCATACACTGACCGGTGCGTCCCTCTTTTAATCCTGAGCCGAGGTTAGAGCTAAGGCCCATATCGCTTAATTCACTAGCAAAAAACTGCCCGTTTTTATCATCTGCAACTTTACAACTGTAAAAAGACTTTTGACCTAGCTGGGCGAGCGCAATCATCGTATTACCAGCAGACCCTCCACAACTTTTATGATTAGACGTAAGTCCTGAGTCATTATTAAAACTTTCAATAGTTTTTTCATCAACTAGAGTCATCAAACCTTTTTCAACATTCAATTCTTTTAATTTAGTTTCAGAAACCTCAAACTCAATATCAACCAGAGCGTTTCCAATTCCGTATGTATTAAACTTCTTATTCATGCTCAATCCTTTGTTAGAGGCGTAGTGGTACCAATAAAATTAGCTATTTACAAGAAAAATAGATGATGAATACCACTTAAGAAAATTGCTCAACAGCCCGAAGATTTACTATGCGCGTAAATATTAGAGAAGTTACTGATAAATCAGAAATAATTAGGGCCTTTTCCCATTTATACACCGACCGCTCTAAGGTACTTCTATGGCAATCTTCAAAACAAAACCCAAAGAAGAAGACTCTAATCTATTGTGAGTTAGTATCAATCGACAATAGAAACATCTATGTAACTCCATTCAATGTTAATTTAAGAGATATATTAAAAAAAACAGTCAACACAAAAAACAAAATTTTTATTAGAGGAACATTTAACGGAGTCCTTTTTAAAAGTGACGACTTTATCATCAAAGGCGATAAAATTGAGATTCCCATACCGGATAGAGTTTTATTGTCAGAAAATAGAAAGGCTGATCGAATAAAAATAAGCAACGCTGAGTATGCATATATCAAATTGATAAATGAAACCAATATCAAAAGCCACAAAAGGGCGTCACATAAAATTCAAGATTTCAGCATGAACGGTTTTTCAATCCATATGACAAAACACGAGTCACATCACTATGAAATAAATAGAAGTTACCAAATAAACTCAATTGCTGGAATCAGCTGTCCAAAAAATTTCACCGCGAAACTAATCTACCAAAAAGTTCACACTTACATCAAAAATACACAATCCCAGGTAATGTTCAAGGCCGGATTTAAGACGAACAAACCAATCCCCAAAAAACTTTATGATAAACTTCTTTCGTTGGCCGAAAAACCAACTAAGGTGCATAAGAAAGCAGCTTGATACTAACCCCCTGTCAAATAGACGTCATAACGAGTGCTTTTTCCATGGATTGAATGACTAAAACTTTCCGGGAGTAAAACTTTTGATTTCGAAGGCCTTTTTAAAACGACCCTATTTCTAGCTAGTCCAAACGCTTTTTTTAAACAATCCTCAAAATCCAGATCAACTCCAACAAAGTTACGGAACATTGCCATCTGTGCCCTTGGTGCAGCCTTTTTATTAGCCTCAACGCCATACATTGGGTCAAAATAGAAAACATCGGGATTAAAGGGTAGCTCCAGCACGGCAGGGTTTCCATATGAGAGCTTAAACCTTTCTTTTGGAAAGGATTTCTCATTTTCTAACAGCGAAAAATAATAATCTAATAACGTATAGATGATCTCATTTCTCTCATAGGCAGAGACTTTAAACCCAAAATTTAATAACAGGAGAGTATCCTTTCCCGTGCCACAACTCATATCAACGATATTTTTTCCCTCAGCAAGGTTTTTCAGGCCAATGGCCTTGGCCAATGGCTCTTTTGAAATTGCCCTTTTCTGATTCATAAGATTCTTCCAAACCCCTAAACAACTAAATTTCCCGACTCGATCCTCTTTATTTTTATCGAAGTATATTTCACGGGCATCGCCATTGATCAAAAAACGAGGAAAAGCATTTGAATCTTTTGTCGGCGTACAACCTTTTTCAATCATTTGTCTAACAAAATGGTTGTCTGTATCCCCCCCAAACAGGTATAAAATGTCGTAATTATTAATCATGCGCCCCTTTTCGGCCATAAGCTTTAGGCAGTTTAAAATGAGTAAAAAACATAATTTATCATATAACGTGGAAAACCTACCAAGAGAATTAAAAGAATTTTATATTTCAGCTGATGACTCTGAAATCAGTCAAATGCTCAGCGATTTAAACTTAAGTGAAATGAGGGAGCTTTATGCTCATATTGAAGACGAAGTAAAGTTCAAAGAGTTTTTAAAAGTGAAACCTCTCTCCTACGAAGAGAACCTGAATGACTTATTAACATTATCAAAAAAGAACAATATAAGGCCATCTTTCATTGGTGACTCACTTCGCTCCTACAGCATTCCTGAAATGACTTCCTACGTTTGTTCACTTCGAGGTCTAACGACAGCTTATACCCCATATCAACCAGAACGCTCCCAGGGAACGTTATGGACACTTTGGAATTATTCCAATCTAATCTCGTCTATAACAGGCTTTGAAGCAATCAATGCAAGTCTTTATGACCGCTCAACCGCGATGTTTGAAGCGGCACTCACGGCCAGAAAAATTTCTAAACATAAAGGGAAAAAGTTTTTAGTTTCTAAGTCTGTTCACCCAAATGACATTGAAGTACTGAAAACCTTATCGAAACAAACTGAGCTCGCAATCGACTATGTTGATCTGGACGAAGAAAGAGGAACGACAAACCTCAGAGAACTGGAATTAAAATGTAATAGCGGTGAATATTACGGAATTGTATTCTCACAAACCAACAACATTGGTCTGGTTGAAAATTTTGACAAAATAACAGACATCGGAAAATCGCAGGGTATGACGCTTATTTGTGATGTAGACATAATGGAGATCAATAAGTCTGGTTTAAAAAGACCTTGTGATTTCGGAGAAGCAAAAGAAGGCGTCGATATAATCATTGGGGAAGGGCAACACCTTGCCATAGGTCCAAATTTTGGAGGACCGGGAGTCGGTATATTTGGAGTGAGGTATAACAAAAACATAAAAACACATATCAGATCCACACCAGGGAGATATGTAGGAAAAACAGTTGATGCCCTAGGAAACCAAGCGTTGTGTATGGTTTTATCAACCAGAGAGCAACACATCAGAAGAGAAAAAGCCACTTCTAACATTTGTTCAAATCAAAGTTTCTTAGCAAGCATCGTTGGAGCTTCGCTTCTAGAAAGAGGAAGCGACGGCTTAAACAAAATGCAACAAAAGACAAGAGCGTCCCTAGAATATTTTACCCAGAAACTAAAAAAAGTAGATGGCATTGAGTATCCTTACAGCGACTCCATCCCCTTTAATCAAGTACCATTAAATGTAACAAAAAAGTTGAATATAAATGTTTTAATATCAGAGGGAGCAAAAGCCGGTCTTCATATTGGAACGGATATAACGGGAAGGACGAGCAAACTCAATAATGCAATATTAATAAGTTTTAATGACATCATCACAAACGAAAACATCGACTCTCTGGTCGAATTCTTTTCAACTCACTTAGGCACAATAGAACAAAATGATAAAGTGAAAATAAATACAACATTAACCAAAAATATATCAGGTGAAGAACATTCTAGCTTTCCTCATGTTGAATTAAATGAACTGAAACAATTTTATCTAAAGCTAAGTCAATTAAATGTTAGTCCTGATGATAATATATATCCATTGGGATCATGTACGATGAAATACAATCCCCATATTAATGACCATAATGCCTCTTTACCAGGATTTACCGATATTCACCCCCAAACACCTATTGAGGACGCCCAGGGAGCTCTTGAAGTTCTTTATCGAATCCAAGAGAGGTTCAAAGAAATAACCGGGTTGCCTGGAGTAACAACTCAACCCGTTGCAGGAGCACAGGGAGAATTGGTTGGAATCAAACTATTCCAAGCATACCATCAATCTAAAGGGGAAAACAGAGACATCATCCTCATACCAAAATCAGCACATGGAACAAACCCAGCAACGGCGACAATGGCAGGGATTAGAACCTATAAAGAAAACGGAACTGAGTTTGGCATAATACCTGTCGATGCAGATAACAATGGACAGATAGACCTTGATCAAATGACTTCATTCATCGAAAAATATGGAAAGAGAATCATTGGCGTTATGGTAACAAACCCTAACACTTCAGGAATCTTTGAACAAAACTTTAAAAAAATGGCAGAATTAATTCATCAAATTGACGGTCTAGTCTACATGGATGGCGCCAACATGAATGCAATTGCAGGAATAGTCAATCTAGAAAAGCTAGGTGTAGATGCTGTCCATAACAATTTACATAAAACATGGACAATACCTCATGGCGGCGGTGGCCCTGGGGATGCAATCGTGGCAGTAAGTAAAAAATTAATTGATTACCTACCAGGGCATCAAATTAAAAAAAGTGAAACGGGCAAATACTCTTTTGAAAAACCAGTAAATTCTATTGGTAGCTTCCATCGAAACTATGGAAACTTCGCACATAAGGTTAGATGCTTAAGCTATTTAAACGCCCTTGGAGACGAGGGGATTACTAAAATGGCAAGCGTTGCAGTCTTATCATCTTGCTATTTGTATAACAAACTCAAAAAAGAATTTCCCACTCTCCCCTACTATGCGGAAAATATAAATCGAATGCATGAATTTATAATAACCCTTTCAGATGAAACATTTACCAAAATAAATAATGCTAAAATACCAAAAGCTCAAGCAATTGGTAAGTTAGGAAAACTCTTTCTAGACTTTGGTATTCACGCTCCAACAGTAAGTTTTCCTGAGCCATTTGGGTTAATGATCGAACCTACGGAAAGTTATACAAAAGCAGAGCTAGATAAATTTTTTGACGTTCTTATCGCGATCAAAAAACTATTAGAAAATAATCCAGAAGTACTACAAACTGTCCCTCATTTTACGCCAGTAAAGAAAGTAGATGAAGTAAAGGCAAACAAGGACTTAATTATTTCTGATCAAGTGTATGCCTTACCAAATCTCAGTGAAGACGACATATCCCCTAAAAAACTTTCACAACATACACCCAATGACGTTTGTGAACTTGTTCTAAAAAAACATCAACAAATAGCGAACTTATAAAAAAATAATCAGTGCGCATAAACGGATAACAAACCATGGCAACAGTGAAAAACAATAGATGTACATTTGCGATCATCAGTCACCCCGATGCGGGAAAAACAACAATGACCGAAAAAATAATTTATCACGGCAACGTGATCAGAGAAACTGGTATGGTCAAAAGTAAAAAAGGGCAATTTGCCAAAAGTGATTGGATGGAGTTAGAAAAACAGAGAGGAATATCCATCTCAAGTTCTGTTTTAAGCTTTGATTATGGCGGGCGTGCAATTCATTTACTAGACACCCCTGGGCACAAGGACTTCTCTGAGGATACATATAGAACACTTACAGCAGTTGAGTCTGCATTAATGATGATAGACAGTGCCAAAGGTGTTGAAACACAAACAAAAAAACTGATGGAGGTTTGCCGGCTAAGAGATACACCAATTGTGACATTTATGAACAAGTTTGATCGCGATGCCATAAACCCTTACGAATTAATAGACAACGTTGAATCCATCTGCAACATCCAATGCTGTCCGATGAATTGGCCGATTGGAGACGGGGTGAACTTCAAAGGCATTTATTCAATATCGGAAAAAAGAATTATTCTTTTTTCGGCGAATAAAGAGAACTTGGAAATCAACACAATAGAGGCCAAAAACTTAGACTCACCTGATATCCTAGAAATTTGTGGTGTCGATAACATAAACCAATTGAAAGAAGACCTAGAGCTTGTACAGGGCGTTCTTCCCGAATTCAACCAAGAAGAATTTCTTAAAGGAAAGCAAACACCTGTTTTTTTTGGCTCTGCACTTTATAGCTTTGGCGTAAGAAGTCTCGTCAACTTTATTTCAGACAACTCACCACATCCGCAGTCAAGACAAGCATTACTCACTCCTTTTGATGAAAAAAGTGAACAAATAGAAGTTTCAGTTAATGATTCTAAATTTTCTGGCTTTATCTTTAAAATTCAGGCCAACATGGATAAAAACCACCGTGATAGAATGGCATTTATGCGAGTCTGCAGCGGTACATTTAAAAAAGGCCAAAAAATATTCAACACAAGAACAGACAAAGACATCAAGATTGCTTCACCCGTATTTTTTCAGGCCCAAGACAGAGAAGTTGTCGAGGAAGCAGTACCTGGCGATATTATAGGTATTCACGACACTGGAAAATTTCAAATTGGAGACACTTTTACAGAAGGTAAAAAAATTAAATTTTCCGGAATTCCAAACTTTGCTCCAGAAATATTCAGAACGGTTATTTTAAAAGATCCAATGAAATCGAAGCAACTTGAAAAAGGTTTAACTCAACTTTCAGAAGAAGGCACGGTTCAACTATTTCAAAAGAAGACAACAAATGAAAAAATATTAGGAGCAGTAGGAGTACTACAATTCGAAGTTGTTCAATTTAGACTCGAAAACGAGTACGGCGTCCGAGCAATTTATGAAGGACATTCATTTATTGGTATAAGGTGGTTGAAGTTTTCTTCTGAAAAAGTGAAGCAAGATTTCATCGATAACTATGCAAACGTTATTACTTTTGATCATAAAAAAAGAATATGCTTTGGAGTCAAATCTGACTGGGACCTTAAACTGGCGATAGAAAAAAATCCAGATGTGGAGTTTTTTATCAATAGTGACTACAATAAGTAGAGAACAAACAATTTACTAGGCTTATTTATAATAACTCAGGATAAAAATAATGCTATCTCGCTACCTTGATTACAATATCGCGCCGCTGGTTTTACGAATAGGATTCGGCGGCACAATGCTAATTGCTCATGGAATTCCTAAATTAACAGAGTTTGCTGCTAAGTCCCAAAGCTTTCCAGACCCTCTCGGAATAACACCAAAGCTTAGTTTAACATTAACCGTTTTTTCTGAGGTTATATGCTCTTTACTGATTATCCTTGGTGTAAAAGTTCGTCTTACGACAATTCCCTTAATAATTACAATGGCCGTAGCTGCGTTTGTTGTTCATGCAGGCCACCCCTGGGCGAAACAAGAGCTTTCTGTAATGTATTTATTTGCCTTCACAGCTCTTTTATTTTCCGGCGGTGGAAAATTTTCAATAAAAAACTAATTTGAATGCATAATTTTCCTTCGGCAATAGAAAGAGAGTTAATTCTTAATTTCACTTAGCTGAATTCGATAAGGAGTTAAAAAACAGGAAAACTCCATGCGTTTTATTATACTTTTTTTGGGTTTCATTTCTATTAACTCAAATGCAACAGAACTAAAGATCATTAGCTACAATCTAGGAACTAGACTATTTAAATCAAATAAAAAGGCCATCGAAAAAATTAATGAAGTTATCGACTACTATCAAGCAGATATCCACCTCTACCAAAACTCTTTTAATCGCTCTATAGATATCTTAAAAACCAATCCGTTACACCCATACTTTAACTATGACATCAAAGAAAAAAAGAAAACCAGTAATGCGATCACTACAACATTTCCTATTATTAATGAAAAATACGAGACCTATAATAATTTCTGCAGCTTATGGAAATCCTATGGGGTATCTAGTTTCGAGTTAAAACTTCCCAATGATAAAAGATTAATGGTTTTCAATACTAGTATTCCGACAAAAGAAAGACGGACATGGAATTACATAGCTGATTTAGAGAGAGTAATTAAAACAAGTGCCCTTGATAATCAATTCATCTTAACAGTCGAATTCAATCGAGATATGGACCAAGAAATATTGGATTCCCTTAAAAACCGGCTCAATTTAACCGATATTGTCAAAAAGTATGTTCAGGATAACAATTTAGACGAACTTCCTTATCGAACAGGGGTAAACAAAAAAAGAAAGATCAGAAGCAATTATTTATTTTTAGGAAATATCAAAGAAACGACTAAAATTTTAGACTCATACCCTGTCTTCAATGGTGAACATGATGAAAACAGATACCTTAAAGACGCTGGTATTCTCTACCATATTGACCTATAAGTATTTAACATCAATAACTACTTCACTTAGACTCTAATTATATCCAATACAACCCCCACCCTTAAAACAAAAATCGTTTTAGTTTACTTTCAGATTAAATAAATTAGAATAACATTTAAATGGAGTTTTATGATGGATTTAAAAATTACTGAAACAATAAATAGGCCGATAGAAGATGTATACGTATTGGTAAGAGACAACCTGGACAAACTCGTTCCATACCTACCAAATGTTGACAAAATTGAAGTAAAAAAACATGCACCCAAAGACGATAAAACTGTTGAAGTCATTAATCATTGGTATGGAAAAGTTGATATGCCAGGGATGTTAAAAAAGTTTCTTTCTCCAGAAATTTTTAGTTGGAAAGATGTCGCCTCGTGGGACAACAATGAAAAAGCTGTGAAATATAAACTGGAAAGCTTCTTGGCCAATGATTTATTTGATGCTCATGGAAAAAACTTTTTTATTGATAATGGTGACGGTACGACAGATCTAAAAATAACCTGCACGGTAAAAATATACCCTGAAAAAGTACCAGGCATACCTAGATTACTAGCAAAAAAAGTTACACCAATGATTGAAACTCTGATGGAGAAATTATTAGGGCCAAACCTTACTAGCCTTGGGTCAGGACTACAAAAATATTTTGAGGAAAACAGTTAAGCAGGTGTTTTATTACCTGCTTTTCTTCTTAAAATTTGGGTTTTTGTTGCCATTAACGTCTTTATTAGTTTTTCTTGTTTGAAGGGAGTCGACCTTTGAGGTCATTCCATATTCTCTTTTAAAAAGCTTTTTAATACTAAAGTCACTCTGGGCCGTTACTCTATACTTATCATCTATCAGACTTTTGTCAGCACAACTGACACATATCCACTGCGCTTTAACCGTTGGATTTCGATGCTTGTATCTCTCGACATCTGGCTGTACAGAATCACAAACCTCGCAATAATTCCTCTGCTCTTGATGAACGACACTTTTTTTTACTTTTTCCCAATGGGCCCTTTTATAACGCTCATTTTCAGCTTGTTTAGGTTTAAAGCCCGCCTTAATTAGTGCATCTTTCATTGAACTCATCTTAACTCTCTCCAAATAATTATGTTGAATCTTAATGAATATTTTTATTTTTATCAATATTCAAAATGTATATAATCCTATTTTTCTCAAATGCAAAATCAATAACTTATATAAGTTTATAATTTTTCAGATTTGAAAGACGATTAATTAATCTAGGCAAAAATGTCAGAATGGAAACTGAGTAATCGTCAACAATGTTAATATTTAACGAGCTGATAAATGGAGAAGATTATGGGCAATATCACGAGCAAAATTATCACCTTAACACTATTAATTCCAACAATAAGTTTTTCTTTGGTTGATGAAAAAGATATAGGAAAGACAATTTCTAAAAGCAAAGAGACGAGAGTTCAAATTGAGGCACAATTAAAAACCAGAAACCCAGCAAATGCTTCAATAAACAATTGGAATGACTTTGAAGAAGTGATGAAAAATGATAATGATTGGGAGAATGAGGTTAATAGTATAATCAAGGAATATGAATAGATG
>JAURQB010000063.1 GCA_030836365.1 Bdellovibrionota bacterium
ATACTCAAAATGAAAAAAATGTGACCTGAAGCTTTTTTGAGAGTCCTTTATAAAAATATTAAACTCATTAATAGTGCCAAAGAAGCCCCATTTTTGAATGCCTGCGTTTTTTACAAGATAGTTAGAAAAAATAAATCGATGTAGAGTTGTCATGGCTGTAAAACTGAGACTGAAAATTATTGCAATTCCCCTTCCTGAAATAAAATTGAAATCATAAACCCCAAAAAGATAATCAAAAAGGAAAACACCAGGGATGATTAATACCGCGGAAAAAATTGATCTCGCAGCTAGAGAGAAGTTGTTGTTTAAGTCCTTTGTATTATAGGAGTCAAAGGTTTGAAGAACACAAAATAAGATTAAAAAGTATGGAACGTGAGTAAAGCTAAATAGAACGTTTTCGATGTTAGTTTGTGGAAATCTGATTAAATAAGAAAGTGAAATTGAGGTAAAATAAGAAAACAAATCCAGAGCAATCAAGATTGATGCGCCGTCAAATCTTGCATCCCATGATCTCGAGGGTGCTTTGATCCAAGATTTTCCTTCGTATAAGTCTTTAGAAGTTACATTATTCACCTATAATCTTCTCTCCCAATCAATCGCTGTTTTTATAATTACTTGAAGGTTGTCATTTTTTGGTGTCCAACCAGTTTTTTTAGAGATTTCGTGTGCCTCACTGATAATTTTAGGTGCATCACCATCCCTCCTGTCACCAACTTCTACGTTAAAGACATTGCCAATAATACTTTTTGTGGCTTCTAAAACTTCTTTTACGCTGCTTCCTTTTCCATAGCCGACGTTAAAAATTTCGCTGGTGCCGCCACCATTTAAATAATTCAGGCCATCAATATGCGCTTGGGCGAGGTCATCCACGTGTATGTAGTCGCGAATGCAGGTTCCATCTGGAGTATCGTAGTCATCGCCAAATATTTGCATTTTTTCTCTTTTGCCAAGTGCGGTTTGACAGGCAATCTTAAGAAGATGCGTTGCGTTTGGGGTACACTGACCAACTGATCCGTCTACGGCCGCACCAGCTACATTGAAATACCTCAATATTATAAATTTGAAATCTGGGTGAGCAGCTCCCACATCTTGAAGCATTTGCTCCGTCATGAGTTTTGTTGACCCATACGGGTTAATTGGAAAAGTCGGGTCGCCCACGCGACCGACACCGTCAGCAGGAATACCATAAACCGCAGCCGTAGAGCTGAAGATAAAACGGTTGATCTTATGTTTAATACACAGATCAATGAGGTTAAGTGTGTTTAAGGTATTGTTTTTATAATACTTTAATGGGTTGGAGACACTTTCAGGAACAACGATGCTTCCAGCAAAATGAAAAACGGCATCAATACTTTTTGAGGTGATGACATGCTCAAGAGTTTCAAGATCTTCAAGGTCAGCTTGGATGAGTTCTCCAGCGACAACAGACTCTTTTCTACCTGTGGAGAGATTATCGTATATATAGAGATTGTGATCAGTTTGTTTGGAGAGGAGGTTTAGGACATGAGACCCAATGTAGCCTGCGCCACCAGTGATTAAGATATTCACTCTTTACTCCTTGAGCTTTATTCTTGTGCGTTAAATATCTAACTATACTCCTTGAGTTAGATCGGATAAATTCTATCGGGTAAGGAGACAAGATGACAATAAAAAATCTGATTTTGGCAGCGTTGATGAGTGTTTTAGTTGCGATGACTAGTGGGAAAACTTTTTCGATGCATCATGAACAGACTAAAAAAGCTGAAATCGCAAAAGTTGAGCGCAAAAAGATTGATGCGAAGTTGAAGGCGACATTGATTTCTGTTTTTGAAGTAAACGAAGCGCTTCATTCTGCTTTTTTTACCTATAATGCAGATCTAGTTGATCAAGGCGCAAAGAACTTGCGCGATGCGATCTTAAAAATTGACGATAAAAAATTAAAAAAACATTTTAAGCGAACGCTCGTTCAATTAGAAAAAATCACCAAAGATCAAAACCAAGAAAAAAATAATCATCAATATAACCTTGTGAGTAAAAAACTTGTTCAAGCATTGGGGTTGTATGATCTTGGGGATACTTACAATGTGTACTCTTGCCCGATGGTGAAAAAAGTTTGGGTTCAAAATTCAAAGAAAATGGCCAAGGTTCATAACCCATACGCCAGCTACATGCCTCACTGTGGAACGAAAGATACTAATTTTTAGAAAGCTCCAATTCGGCGAACGTAAAATCTAATAAATTCTGAACTTGTTTTCGACCGTCTTTCGAATCAATTATTTTTTCATTGGGATCAGTTTCAATGGTGTTTGTTTTGTCCGCACTTGCTGACCAGACATAAGAAGTTTCTCCCATAGGAAAGCGTATTTTTAGTCCATCATAAGGCTGAATGAGTGGGGTTGGGGAGTTTTCATTTTTTACATACATGGATTCACCAATTGAGGAGATCTCTCCTGAATATCCTGCTGCACTTAAAATAGTGGGCAGTAAATCATAATGAGAATAAACAAGCTCAGGGTTTATTTTAGGAAGTAAGTATTTTGGCCCAAGGACAACCATAGGTATTCTAAAGTTTTCTTCCCAAGCTCCTAATTCACTATTGTGGTTTCCATGCTCGCCACTAGGGTAGCTGTGATCAGCGGTAATAAAAATAAGGGAGTTTTGATCAAGTCCTCGGGCCTTCATTTCATCCAAAAAAGTTTGAAGATACAAATCACTTAAGTGAAGGGAGTTTTGAAAATTTTCTGTTTTACTTTTTGGGTTTGGAAAAAGATATTTAAGACGGTCTGGAACCTTATTAAAATTCATATGATGACTAACTGTCGTCATGACGGAAAAAACAGGCTTATTGTTTGAGAGCTCCAATGAGCGATCAAGAAAGAGCTTATAACTAATATCATCTTGTGGGCCCCAGCCCCATAATGTTGTCTTTTTCTCTTCTGTCGTTAATCTCTCCAGAGGCGCGACTTCGACATGCTTGAACCCAATTTTTTTTGCAAACTGGTCGGTATTATCAAAAGTCATATCTTGATAGGATTTATAAAAAAACGTTTCATATCCCAGCTTATTTAAAAATTTAGGAGCGCAGTTAAATCTTATTTTATCTAATTGATAAGATGCTTTTCCTTTAATCAGAGGAACTTTCGAGCATAGGATGCTGTATTGAGCTTTTACTGTCTGAATCGTGGGAGAGTAGTAGTGAGGAATGTATGTATGGTCTCTCATTAGTCTATTAAGAGTCGGCGTAATTTCCTTTCCCTCAAGTGTTTTTTTTCCGATATAAGAATGAGAATAGGACTCCAGTAAAATGAGAAATAGATGAGGCAATTCATTCGTGATTGGACTAATTGTTACTTTTTTTGGCCCTGCTTTGAGATATTTCTGATAATTTTCTCCCTTAAAGTTTCTTGGAAAAAAATACTCATAGGCTGTTCTTGAAACACTAAGAGTTTCACTGTTTTGGATAGGGTATAAGTGAATAAATGAAAGAACGACCGAAAAACTAAGCAATCCAATTAATTTATTTTTTAATACTTTATATTTAAACGCCGTGATCGAGCTTGCCGAAGTTGCAACAATGAGAGCAATTAAATAATCCTTTGATTTTAATTTTCCCGAGGCGGTTTTCATCCCTTCAGGATTAAAAAGAAGCTCAAAATTATCAAAGAAAACAGCGAGGTTCGCACTCGAACCAAAACGATAGCGATACCGAATAAATATCACGAGTAGCAAACTTCCGGTAAACAACACTGGAATAAAGAGGCGTTTTTTTGGAAGTAGTGATTTTAAAAAGTGTCCAAGAGATATTGTAAAAATTGACCCGAGCACCACATGGAAGATGAACGTTCCAAAATCAGGATAAGTGTAGTTGACACCTTTTAAATAGGCCCATATCACGTGGACAAAATAGATAATAAAAAAGGTGTACATATTCGATCATTATAACGAAGGGAGAGTGCTTTGGTCAGCTCTTTTTTTGGATGCGAATGGGGCCTTTGAAGTTTAAGGACGTGACGATTTTTTTGTTTTGGGTGATGAGAAGAACGCCTTTTTGGTGAAGGCGGCGGCACGCACAGCGAACAGGCTCCATCTCAGCTCGCCATGAATCACCATAAAATTCATGTGCTATTTGTGAAGGGCAAATATTAGAAACACCATCGAGCTTATGAACGATATATTTTTCAAGTTCGATTTGTTTTTTCTCGAGTTTTTCTTGGCGGCACTTTGACGAGCAATACTTAATCTCTTCCCAGTTTTTTTCAAAACGTTTTTGACGCTCAAATGGGCGGCCGCAGCTGGCGCAATGTTTGATTTCCATATATATTTATTCCTTTCGATAATGATAACAAAATCCACAGGAGGATGGTATGCCGGAGGGGCCGGAAATTCGCCGTGAGGCCGATCAAATTCAAGACGCACTCGGAGAAAGTGCAATTACTGAGATATTTTTTAAGTTTGATCACCTTAAACCTGCAGAAAAAATTCTAAAAGGCAGTAAACTTCTATTCGTTCAAACCGTCGGAAAAGGCTTTATTCTTCACTTCGATTGCGGTTATTCAATCTACGGCCACAACCAACTCTACGGAAAATGGATGTTTGCTCCAAACATTCCCGAGTCAGGCCGAGAACTCCGATTAAAGCTCAAATCAAACGGCAAATATGCGCTTCTATACAGCGCCAGTGAAATTCAATTTCTTCCCACAGAAGAAGTTCCAGAGATTCCCTTCGTTAAAAATAATTCAGGCCTTGATGTTCTAAACGCAAGACCTAGTATTGAAGAAACACTCCACTACATTTCACAAAAAAAGTTTCAAAATAAATCCCTAAGTGCGCTTCTTCTTGATCAGAAGTTTGTTCTCGGAATGGGGAACTACCTACGCAGCGAAGTTCTTTTTCTCGCCAAGATTCATCCGGATAAAACAATCGGTGAATTAAGCGCGCAAAAGAAAAAGGCCCTCGCCAAATATATTAACCTCGTCATGATTCAAGCCTATGAGCACAAAGGAGTGACGAACGATCTCGCTCGCGCCGAAAAAATGAAAAATCGAAAATTCTTTTTTGAGGACTACCGGTTTTGGGCGTTTAATCGTGAAAATGCCCCGTGCTATATTTGCCAAACATCAATTAAAAGAATTGAAAAAAACGCTCGTAGGCTTTATTTTTGCTCAAAATGCCAGCGTAAGTAGTTAGAAATACGCAGTTTTAATTGGGGGGAGATGCTTCATCTATTTCCAGGGAAAACCGATAAATAGAATGTGAGATTGGTGATATTCAAAATAATATTTTTTTTCAGCTCCTTATCATTCATTTTTAGTGAAGTAGTAGTCGCGAAGGAAAGTAAACAAGCAAAGTTTGAAAAAGATTTATTAAAACTTTTAAATCCCGATAAGTTTTCTTGTCTCTCAACACGTCCATTAATGGACAACCTTTTAATCGAACAAAAAAATAAAAATCTCAAATTCCCAGAAGGGGTAAATTTAGCAAGAATTGAACGTTACCTCGCAGAGCGAATTAAAACAATATCGGATGATGACTTAAATGATTGCTTTGATACGATGATCATTTATATGAAATGCGAACAGCTGAAAAATGATATTTATAATCTTACACGACTGGGTAAACAACGGTATGTGAGAAAGAATTTTAATTCAATCTACTCTGGTGGTGTTAGTAGTTGTGATAATAGTGTTGATAAAGCAATTGCGAAGCGAATCCGTCCAATGCTCAGTAAGGTAGTTGAGGATTCTAAACATAACGCCTACGAGCATCTGAAAAAAAAATTAATTGTGGCCCTTGGAGTCGAGGACCATCGACCAATTTATGATGAATTAAAAATTGTCGCAGAGGCTACAGGCCGACCCGAATTAATTGAAGAAGTTCTAAGAATGCCAACGGTGATGAATTTTCCCCATAGCGAGGAAACAGACGCACTAATAGAAAACAGGAAACGAAGTTGTTCAGATATTGATAATACTAATATTTTTGTCAACAGAGATTACGATCAAGGAGAAACGAACTCTTGCTTTTCTTTTGGTGCAGCAAATTTAATGAATTATCACCTTGGCATGAACAGTGTTAGTCCGCTTTTTCTTTATACATTAGCACTTACTAATAACGATGCTCCCTGGTACTCCTTGCAGGACCCCTTCGTTAAATCTAATACTCAATATAATGGTGGATTTGCCTCGGGGGCGATCAATGAAGCATTAAAATTAGGAAGAGTTTGCTTAAAAGATGATCTATATGATCCTCGGACAGGGGGAGATGATCTTCGTACCGTTATCAAAAAAGCTGAAAAGGACGGAAAAAAAGCAATTGAGCTAAAAGAAAAGTTCAACGAAGGTAAAATAACGCAACAGCATTACATGACAAAATTAAAAGCAATTTTTGAAAAAGGGGAAGGGGAAGAGGAAGAGGAAGAGGAAGAGGAAGAGGAAGAGGAAGAGGAAGAGGAAGAGGAAGAGGAAGAGGAAGAGGAAAAGGAAAGTGCGACAAGAGTGGCTTTTCCCAAAGCAACCTTCAACGAGTTTAAAAATATCGTTGACCAGAGTGATAATCAAATCGATTACTTTAGAAAGATGGTGCTTTCTCAATGCAAAACAAAGTTAAGTCAAAGGCAGCGTCAAATGAAAGTGAAGTCGAGTTACTCTTTTGGGCCAAAATCGATCGATTTAAATAAAATAGATAGCTTGATTGAAAATGGTGAAGTGGCCGCCTTAGGAATACATGCAGGCTATGCTTTACAGCAAGATTTAAGTGATGTTTGGACTCCCCATATTGTGACGCTGACTGGGCGACGGTGGAACGTAGAGCTTAATGTTTGTGAGTTCCGAATCGTTAATAGCTGGGGAGGAGAGTGTAATGGAGTTCAAAATTTAGATCTTTCTTGCGATGAGAATGATCAATTATGGGTTCGCGAGTCCTTTATTCGTGGTTATGGAAACTCATTAACAAGAATAATTGAATCTCCCGCACTTGAAGAGCGAAAGTTACAACAAGAAAATCCAAGTTATGAGGACGATGATCCTGAATTTTAGCGCTTAATCTTCACAATTTACTGATAGCAAAAATAGAAAAAGGATATTATAAAATTCCTATCAAGTCCCCATTTCATAGGAATATAGATGATCTCAGTAGCAAATGTATCGAAGGTTTTTGGCGGTGAAGCATTATATAAAAATGCCACCTTTCAAATTAATCCAGGTGAAAAAGTTGGCCTCGTTGGCAAAAACGGTGCAGGAAAGACTACTTTTTTTCGCATGATCATTGGTGAAGAAAAGCCAGATTCAGGACAAATTTCGATTCAAAATGGTATTCGAGTGAGCTATTTCTCTCAAAACGTCAGTGATATGGCCGGAAAGGATGTCGTTGCCGAAGTAATCAGCGGAAACGAAGACGTTGCCAGACTCCAAAAGTCTCTTTCAAACTATGAAGAAATGCTCTGCGACCCTGAACTCGACTCCGATGAAATGAATAAAATTTTAGAAAAAATGGGGGATGCACAAACGGAATTTGAGCGCCTCGGTGGATATGATATTGAAGCAACGGCCAAGGAGATGCTCTCAGGTCTTGGCATTGCTGACTCTGAGCACGGGCGAATGGTTGATGATTTCTCTGGTGGCCAAAAAATGCGTATAGCATTGGCGAAAACGCTCATCATGTTACCTGATCTTATCTTAATGGATGAGCCCACAAACTACCTCGATATGGAAACGATTATCTGGCTTGAAGAGTGGTTAAAAAATTTTAAGGGCGCCATTTTAATGACGAGTCACGACCGGGTTTTTATGAACAAAGTCGTTAAGAGAGTGCTTGAGGTTACTCCTCGTGGAGTTATCAGTTATGGCGGAAATTACGATTTTTATCAAAATGAAAAATCAATTAGAAGAAAACAAAATGCCGCTGAATTTCAACGCCAGCAGGACAATCTTAAAAAAGAAGAAGAGTTTATCGCGAAGTTTAAGGCGCGAGCTAGTCACGCCGCTCAGGTTCAATCTCGGGTAAAAAAACTAGAAAAAATTGATCGCGTCGAATTAGAGAGTGATGTGGAAAAAATGAACATCATGCTTCCTGAGATTGATCGGGGAAGTAATGAGGCCGTCAATTTGACGGGGCTGACGAAAAAATTTACCCAGCAAAATGGTGAGGAGAAAATTATTTTTAAAAATTTTTCGGCACTAATTGAACGACAAGAAAAGCTTGCGGTCGTGGGTGTCAACGGTGCTGGGAAATCGACATTTTTTAAAATGATTGTCGGTGAACTAAAGGCAGACTCAGGAGATGTTAAACTTGGCCCTAGTGTTAACGTTGGCTATTTTGGCCAAAGTACGTTTAAGAGTTTGAAGCCTGAAAACACGTTAACAGAAGAGCTCCAAGGGCGACTTCATGGGGCGAGTGATGGATTGATTCGAAATATTCTTGCCGCCTTTTTATTTAAGGGCGATGACGTTTATAAAAAAGTGCGCCACCTTAGCGGAGGGGAGAAAGCTCGACTAATTCTTGCATGGCTTTTAAGTTCAAGATTTAATTGCTTGATTCTTGATGAGCCAACAAACCATCTCGATATTGATTCAAGAGAAGTTCTTTTAGATGCATTAAAAAGATATGAAGGAACCGTCTTACTTGTTAGCCACGATAGGCATTTTCTCAAAGAAATTTCGACCAAGGTAATGGAAGTAAGCCAAGAAAAAAGTTTTCTTTATCCAGGCAACTACGATGAATATTTATTAAGTTTGAGTTAGATATCTTTTAAGTCTTAGTTAACTGTTATTTATTTTTGGATTTTTTTGCTTTGAAAATTTCCCATGCGCGATGTTTAGATGTGAGCCAATCAATTTCTGAGTTGAGATATTTTACTTTCGTATAAAACCCTAAATTTGAGCGATCAAGTAAAACAAACTCTTCTCGCGGTGTTTGTCTTCCTTTTAAGTCAACTGACTTTACAAAACCCTCGATCAATCTGAAAGGATTTATTTTATCAACGCTATAAACACCATCTTTTGTGTACGGTAAATAAAGGTCTGAAATTATTTTAAAATGCTCCTTAATTAATGGAATGTCTGACTCTTCAGTTAAGAAACCCAAATGCTGAATCATTTCTCTGTAGGATTCAAAATTTTTATTTTCAATTGATTGAATTAGCTTGATGTAACTTTCAATAAACTCTGAAGGAAATGTTCGTACAGAACCGAAGTCTAAAAGGATGACTTGATCTGGGGAAAATAAGTAATTTCCATTTTGAGGGTCGGTGTGAACACGGTTGAGTTCATATAAACTCATCATGTGCACATCAAATAAAATTTGTCCGATCTTATTCCTGGATTCTTTTGGGTAGTTTTTAGCGACCTCTATGGTTTCACCGTGAACAAATTCCATTGTTAAAATATTTCTAGATGAAAGCTCAGGGAAAACTTTAGGTATGTATAAACCAGGGATTCTCGGCATCAAATATTCTCGAAACCAGTGAATATTTTCTTGCTCTACTATATAATTACATTCTTCGATAATAGATCTTCTCATTTCTTCAAGATAATTATCAATATTTGGTAGGTTTGGAAAAAGTAGGAGCAAAATTGCTTTTAATTTATCTATATTTTTGAAATCAGCTTTTATCGCGTCTTCAATTTTCGGGTATTGAACTTTTACAGCAACTTTTTGACCATTTTCTAGCCAGGCTTCGTGAACTTGCCCAATAGAGGCTGCTGCAATAGGAGTACTGTTAAAAGTCTGAAAAAGATCTTCAGGCTTTTTCCCAAAAGAAAGTTGAAACATTTTATTTAGGTCAGATTTACTCATTGGGGGAGCTGATTTTTGGAGTTTTTTAAATAATGCAGATATTTCAGGAGGGAGAACTAGGTCTTCAGTGATGGAAATCATCTGACCAAGTTTCATCAATCCGCCCTTCATTGTTCCCATTGTTTCAATTACTTCCTTTGACGCTTTTATCTTTGCGGTTAAATTATTTGGATCAATATTATTTATTTTTTCTTTGATTTTTGACGTTGCCAGATGGGCACCTGCTAGAACAAGGGAGCTACTAATTTTTGAGAAACGGGATATTTGTCCGCTTTTAAATTTTTTTGATTTAGCCATGACATAATCATACACCTCTTTATCTAAAAGTAACTGCTTAAAATTAATGTCAAGTATTTGTACTATGTGCTTATCATTTTTGATCTTATTACGATAAGTTAGTTATGGAGTTACGAGGATTAATTCTTTCTATTATAAGCCCTATAAAATATGAACTATTATTTGTTTTTTTATTTATTGTAATTCCCATTTTATTTATTCTCATGATTAATTCAAACAAAGTAGAAAAACTAATTTTTTTTCTTCTAAATTTTTTTACATCAAGAGCGCCAACGATTGAAAATATCTCTTTAACAAAAAACCATGAGTTTTTCAAAGGAACTATATATGGACATAATCTTCATATTGGAGATATATTCGCGAGTCTATTTATTATTACGATGATTGCAAAAAAAGAGTTTAGGAAATATTTTTCTATTATTCCCAGTGGAACTTTTGCTGTTTTATTATATGGACTAAGCTCTGCTGCAAGCTTGATAAATGCAAGTGATATTACTTTCGATCGAAGCCTATATGCCTTGTCTATGCACTTTAGACAATTCATATTTTTTTATGCCTTGGCAAATTATTTTCGAATACCAATGCGGAAAGAATACCAACTTAAGTCATTTTTTTTTATTGCAGTTTATTCTTTTTTTTCAGGGGCTCAACAAAGGTATATCCTTGGCCTTCATCGAGTAGCCGGTGATTTTCCTCACCCAAATGCAATGGTGTTTTATCTGATACCAACACTAGTTATATTTATCGCTCTTTTTTTTAACCTTAAAGAATCTGGTTATAATAAAAAAGTCAGTGCAGTTGCTATTGCGGCAGTTTTAATGACTTGTTTGATGAGTATCAGTCGAGGTTTTGTTATTCATTTTGGTGTCGCCGTATCAGTGGTCATAGTTATCGATATGATATTTAAATTCAATATAAAAAAACCATTAATAATATTAGTTTCCATTCTTGGAATGGCTTTATTATCAATGAAGGCTTGGGATACGTGGTATAACAGGTTCGTTCATGAAAGTAATCCTGTAGGAACTGCTCAAAGGAAGGCCTATTACTTTATTGGGTACGAAGTATTAAAAGAGAATCTTGCTTTTGGTATCGGTATAAATCAATTTGGATCTAATGCATATAAAATGAAAATCATTGATCAAGTTTTAGAGTATGATTTTATTAAAAATGATAAACTCGCGAAAGGATTTATTAATACTTTTAAAACAAAAGTACAAAGAGGTATTAAAAATGATGTTTCTTTAAAATATCTAAACTCTGGAGGGACTCCCGAAAGTTTTTATGTTCTTCATTTCGCAGAAACAGGTCTTGTTGGCATTTTTGGGACGATGTTTTGTCAAATATTTTTCATTTTGTCTGCATTCAGGTCATTAATCTATTTTAGGCGAAGAAACATTTTTTATTATAGCTTGAGTTTGGGTTTGATTGGAGCGCAATTTGGTATTTATGCACAGTCCGTTATGGAGTTCATTTTAAGGCAAGAGCAATCAATGTACCTTCAGGCTATTTTATTTGCGCTAGTCAGTAGTATAACCGCTGTCAGAAAGAGTAAAAAGTTTCATCATGTTGATTTATCAAAAAAACAAAATAACAAGGAGGGAGACCTGCCTCCCCCCATACCTAAGCTTAATTTAGATCCTTGATGTAAGAGTCTAAATGCTGAAAAGTCGAGATAAAATGAAATTTTTGATCTTTAATATATTTGGACAAGGTGAAGTTTCCATCCCCCCCAAGTAACAGCATTTGAGAGTCATCCATCTTATTTATAAGTTGGGAAATATACCCATCAAGTGCGTCAGTCTTATTGAATTGATTTGATTTAGTTGTTCCGAGAATGAGAATTGTTGAACCAAGGGACTTGGAAGCTTCAACAAATCCACTGGCCGGCATATTCGCTCCTAAATAATAAAAACTGAGACCATGATGGATACATAAAAGACTAGCAAGGAGAATGCCAAATTCATGATATTCTCCTTCTGGAGTTGCTAGCGTTGCAATTTGTCCTTTTTTTCGTTTGCGCTCATAGTTTTGATAAACGAATTGACCTAAATGAAAACGAATAATTGAACTGAGTGCATGTTCTTGTGCAATTGTCAGGGTGTTATTGTTTACTCTAAATCCAATCTCTTGGAGTAAAGGAATGAGGACATTAAAAGCCAAATCTTTTGTACTCATCGTAATTTTTAATTTATGCAATTCATGAGAAATGATATCAAGCTTGAAATCTTGTAAGGCCAATAACAAATGATTAAGAACTTTTTGAGTGTCCACAGGTTCGTTATTTATCACTTGAACTGGCGCATTCTCTTCGTAAGTTTCACTTGTTTGAAATTTCCCCATTAACTCTTTTAGTTCTGGCGTTTTTAGGTTCGCAAGATTCCCTATAGAGCCGCCGAGGGAACAGATCTTTCCGAGAAGTTTTAGTTTTTCGAGCTCTTTGTCGTTATAAGCTCGTCTCCCTGAATCATCTCTCATTGGAACAACTGCTTGATAGCGCTTCTCCCATGCTCTTAAAGTGTGAATAGAAATTCCAGTTAGTTTTGAGACCATTTGAATATTATAAGTATTCATATTACACCTCCAATTGGTGATGGGTTGTGTTGTTTGGCTTTATTAAGGTTATTTGTTGAGTTGAAATATTTCTTGTTTCAAAGGCAGCTTCGCAATACCTCAAGTAGTAGCTCCATTTTCTTTTAAAAATATCGTTAAAACCAAGACCTTCAATTTCTCCCCAGTGCTTAAGGAAGTATTCATGCCATTTGTTGAGTGTTTTAGCATAGTGAAGTCCAATGTCTTTTATTTCATAGATGTGAAGACTGTTATCAATGCATGCATTAGTAATTGCTCTTATGGAGGGAAGTAAACTGCCCGGGAAAATATGTTTTTGTATAAAGTCGGCACTTGTTCGAATCTGTTCGTATCTTGAGTCAGGTGAAGTAATCGCTTGTATTGTTGCAATGCCGTTTCTTGTGAGTAATTCATCTATCTTATTGAAGTATTCAGGGTAGTTGTTGTGACCGACAGCTTCAATCATTTCAATACTTACAATTTTATCAAATCTCCCGATGAGGTTTCTGTAGTCTTCAAACTCAAATGAGATAGAATTATTTTTAAGGTTCATCTTGTGAAGAGAATTTTTAGCAAATTCTAATTGTTCTTTTGAAATGGTTACACCTGTATAATCTAAATTTTCAAATCGCTCATTGATATATCGTGCAAATCCTCCCCAGCCACAACCAATCTCTAAAACAGAATCACCATTTTTAATTCCAAGAGATTTTGTAATTAATTCGTACTTTCTAATTTGTGCCGCCTCCAGCTCATTGGATTGGTCAAATACCCCGCAGGAATATGTCATTGTCGGGTCTAGCATGTATTGGTAGAATTGATTACTTAGGTCATAGTGGTAAGAAATATTTTTTTTACTACCACTGATGGTATTGGAATTAAGGAGGTGATTGATTTTATTTGTATAGGCAAGTAAGTTAATACTTTTTTTCTTTTTCTTTGTTCCAGACATAAGCCCACTATATTCAATGTTTTTTATTGCCCACAAAAAGATTTCCTTAAGATCGGGAGTAGACCAATCTCCATCCATGTAACTTTCTGCAAATCCAATATCTCCAGAAATGACAATCTTTTTAAAAAAGACAGGGTTGTGAACATTAATGATTGCAGCGATTTTATATCCTTTATTACCTACCTCTATGACTTCTCCATCTTGGAGTCTGATTTTTAAATGTCCTTCGGTATAGCTTTTAAGATATTTAGAAATGATTCCTTTAAACAATTTATACTTATTACTTTTACTTTTTAAATTTGCTATTTTTTCCATTTTATCACCCCCTGTTGA
>JAURQB010000064.1 GCA_030836365.1 Bdellovibrionota bacterium
CATTGAAGATGAACCATTTGATTCTAGTACCTCACACGCAACTCTAATTGTGT
This sequence comes from Bdellovibrionota bacterium, assembly GCA_030836365.1. Classification (GTDB taxonomy): domain Bacteria; phylum Bdellovibrionota; class Bacteriovoracia; order Bacteriovoracales; family Bacteriovoracaceae; genus UBA1511. Next base: position 54 of record JAURQB010000064.1, read on the forward strand.
ATGGGAAATCTTCTTGAGTAGGAAGTGCCGATTTTAGTGCTCTTTCTGCAAGGTTTCCATGCCCAAGCTCTCGTCTAGAAGTGTTGAACTTACCTCTTGCCTCACCTACGGAGAATGGCGGAAAGCTGTAGTGAAGGTAAAATTTGTCATATGATTGGCCCACAATACGGTCAACCATCTGGTCACCCTTTGAACCACCAATTGTCACAGTAGATAATACCTGCGTTTCACCTCTAGTAAAAAGAGACGAACCATGTGGAGTTGAAAGGACGTTTGTTTCTGTTTCAATTTGTCTTACTTCGTCAACCTTACGATTACCAATTCGGTGCTGACGATCAAGAATATCTGCTCTCATCATTTCATAAAGAAGTTCATCAATTGCAGAATAAGCATGCTTAGAAAATGGAGCACCTTCTTCAAGACCAAACTGCTCTGGGCTTTCTTCCATTTTTTCTGCCGCAATTTTCTCAATAGCTGTAACCACATTTTTTCGCTCCAGCTTATCATCAACCGCAAGGGCCTCCCTCGCTTGAGACGTGAATAGATCACGAGTAGTCGACATTAGCTTTTCATTTGGAGCAACAGATTCGAAAACTCTTTTGGTTTTTCCAACCTCAGCTTGCATTTTTGTAATCATGGCACAGTATTCTTTAATTTGCTCGTGGCCGAAAAGAATTGCTTCAAGCACTTCTTCTTCTGAGTGCTCCTTTGCTTCACCTTCAACCATTAAAATAGCATCATTTGATGCTGCGACGGCAATTTCAAACTCAGAGTTTTCCCACTCATCGTGACTTGGGTTAATGACTAACTTGCCATCAATCTTTCCAACTTTACACATTCCAATTGGACCAGCGAATGGAATATCTGAAACAGAAAGAGCTGCAGATGCACCAAGACAAGCTAATACTTCAGGGTCACCTTCCGGCGCGTAGGATAAAACAGTACATGAAACAATTGTTTCAAACATGTAACCTTTTGGGAAAAGTGGTCTTAAAGGACGGTCGATTAAACGCGCGTTTAATGTTTCTGGTGTAGATGGTCTGGCTTCTCTTTTCATGAAGCCACCTAAGAATTTTCCGGCCGCGTAAAATTTCTCTACATACTCGACCATTAATGGAAAAAAGTCTTGTCCTGGCGCCGCCGATTTTGCACTACAAACGGTAACAAGAACTTGAGTCCCACCAGAGGAAACAAGTACTGAACCATCTGCTTGTTTCGCCAGTCTGTTTGTTTCGACAGACACTTCTTTTCCACCAAAGTTTAGTGAATAGATTTTTTTGTTTTCATTCATTGAAATACTCCTCATCAATAATAAAAGAGACCCTGTGCCTCTTTGAAAAATAAATGAGAGGAAAAGATTCAGCAGATAATGCTTAATTTAACAATTAAACTAAGTATTATCCCCTAAATGCTTGACCTCTCAAAGTTAGATTACACTAAATAAAAAAAGGGGGCCATAAGCCCCCCTTAATTAATTAAAATTTTTTTCAATTATTTTCTTAGTCCTAATTTACCAATCAGCTCTTTATAAGCAACAAGATCTTTTCTCTGAAGATATTTTTGAAAAGACTTTCTTTGGTTAATTAACTTTTCAAGTCCACGGTAAGAGTGCTTGTCTTTGTAGTTACCTGCTGCTGTTTTGTGCTTTGCGAGGTGATCTGCAAGATCTTTAATTCTAGCTGTTAATAGTGCAATTTGCACTGCAGCTGAACCAGTGTCGTGCTCTGTTTTACCGTAAGTTTTAACGATTTCTTTTTTTTGTTCTACTGATAGCATTTTTCGCTCCTTTAATTCCCATACACCCCAGATAGTAATTTCATCATCACAACCGAGAATGTGGTTCTAGATTTCGAGTAGGTTTACCTAATAAATTCAGACATGTAAACCTTTAACTTATCCAGTAGTCTTGCTTCAATTTGGCGGATTCGCTCTCTTGAAACACCATATAAGTCCCCGATTTCCTGTAGGGACATCGGAGCTTCATTAAGAAGTCGGTTTTTAAAGATTTCTTTATCTCTTGGCTTCAAAGAATCCAGAAAGCCAGTGAGGTGATTTTTGAGAAGGGCCAGCTCTTGACTAGCCGCAACACCATCCTCAACAGAGGGAGATTTTTCATCAGCAATCAGCTCCCCAAGGGTGGAGCCGGAGAAGTCATTCCCACTTCTAACAGGGGCATCTAAACTAACTTCCCCACCATGGTTCAAGCGCTTATCCATAATCGCCACAGACTTTTCTGAAACACCTAAGTTTTCGGAGATCGTTTTTTGATCAGGGGTAATTCCCATGGAGATGAGCCGATTTTTTTCCTTCATTAGATTATAAAAGAGTTTCTTTTGCTCATTGGTCGTTCCAATTTTAACCATTCGAAAATTATCCAAAATAAATTTCAAAATATAGGACTTGATCCACCATGATGCGTAGTATGAAAGTTTAGCCCCTTTGGAGTCATCGTACTTAGAGACAGCTTTCATCAACCCGATGTTTCCTTCCTGAATAAGGTCCATCATATTTTGCCAAGTTGAGCGATATTCCATGGCAATCTTCACAACGAGCCTCAGGTTAGAGACGACAAGCTTTTTGGCGACGTCAATATCTCCTGTCTCTTTGAAAGATTTGATCAATTCTTGCTCTTGCTCATAACTTAATAGAGGATATTTTGAAATTTCACGTAAGTATTGCTGAAAAGGATCAGTCGAGTCGACATCTCCTCGATAAATAGTAAGCTCACCACTATGGGGGACGATACTCTTCTGCTGTTCTTCTGAAGATGAAGATAATGTTGACTCAGCCTCTCCTTTATCAGTGTCAGGTGATCCCACCTTAGGAGTCAAAGGTGATAAATTTGATGCTTTTTTGTTCGAAGAAGACATGGCCTTATAATGGTCACTATTTGTCAGGAGTCAAGGGAGGAAACACCTTAATTCTCCGTTGCTTTAATATTTCTTATATAATTCATAGCGAAAACTCCATAATGAAATTTGAGGACATAAGCACCTCCGAAATCTTCATTTTTTAACATCGTAGAGCTAGAAATATCATCAAAAATTGCCATCGCTAACTGATCGTAAAAATAATCTTTTTTCAAAAAAGTAAAATATTCTGAATAAATATTATTTCCCTTTTCAATCACATGTTCTTTGATCACCCTTTTTAATAATTTTTCTTTTTTTTCTGAATAATTTTCATCGTATAAAAATTCGTTGCGGATGTACTTGACTAATTTTCGACCTAAAGAAAAATTATACTTCGTCTTTACTTTACCAACAATATTCCTCGCATGATCAAGCTCTCCATAATCAATATCAAAACTAATTTCTCGAATCTGCCCGTTTTGAGCAACATTAGTTTTCCTTAAACTTAAGACCTCTTCATACTTTAGATCATTAGAGAAAAATTTCAACTTATTATCTGACCATGATTGAAAGTATTCATCATAAAATGAGGAGAATATACTTTTGTTATTTTTACCATCGGCCAATGCGATAAGATTTGGTTGATTAGATAAAGCTGAAATTAATTGAAAAGTCTGAAAAATAAAATCATCACTCGTAACATCTTTGCTCCACGCCTTTAGAGTCTCACTCCTAGGTCCTGGACGAGAAGGCAATTTTTTAAAAACATGACAGTAAAAAGATTTAGCACTAACAACGTATTCTGTTTTCTTATCTTCACTCATTGCTTGAGGGCGACAAATCAAACTATCACAAAGAATTGGCTTAAACTCCGGATTATCAGATTTTATCTCAGATAAAATAAACGAATTAACATGCGGACTTTTTAAAAATGGATTTAAAATCCCAAAATCATCGGAGGTACCACCCCAACTACAAAGACCACGAAATACCTGGAGAGCAGCTCGAAGCTGATTGCCTAAGTACTCCTCTTTTTTAACAATATTTACCAAAGATTTATTATAAAGCCCCATTTCATGAGTTTCTTCCTTGATGATACTTCCATTAAAAAAATAATTTAAATTATTCTCCAATTCCTTTTTAGAAATGACGCTTAAATTCTCACTACAGTAGTTTGTGACAATATTATCGCTGAGGATGTAGAATTCTTCCTCTGTAAATTTTTTATGCTTGGCCAAAACAGCAATATTTTTACTAATAGCATTGAGAGAAGAGTATTGAAGATTAGCGATAGCGCTAGTTAAACGCTTTACATATTCATTGGATGTTATTCGCTTAGGTTTGTTAATCCAAGCACATGAATTGTCTAAGTCCTGCGCCTTTTTTTGTAGGCTATAGTAATCACTTTTTTTATCTTTTGGCACTCCTGTTAATTCAAGGCTCAATTCAGGGGCAACATCTCCAAGAATAAGTGACTCGATAGACACAAATCCGCACGCCAAGTGTGGAATTAAGAATAAAATAGAGACGAAGTACAATTTTCCCATCTGTTTGACCTGTTTAGTATTTAATTCATTAATCGGTAGTGAGGGCGATAAGAATAATATGAAGATAACAACAATTATTTACCTGCTCATTTTTTCCTCTGCAAACCTTTATGGTAGGGAGAAGTCAGTAAATACTGTTTCAAAAAATAAAATCCTTTACGGCCAAATGCTAAATGACAGCGTTTATGATAATGAGTTTAAGATTTTAAAAAAGTACTACACCAATAAATTAGCTTTGATAAAAGGTGAACAAATTGAAAATGTGACGGAAGCAAATAATTCTGTTCTTTTTTTGTGGCAATTATCTCTTGATCACTTTATGGAAAAGAGATTTGAAAAATCAATCACGACAATTGATAAAATTTTAAAAATAGATCCAACTAAGTACAAAATAGTCTGTGGACTGTTAATACTTAATAAGTTGTTTATCAATAATCTCGATAAGATTGAGTCGGAATTAGACAATTGTAAAAGTATAAATAAGGATTTCAATACGTTTTCTCATTTTTTTACTGAAGCAATCGTCTATAAAAAAACGGGGAAAAATACAGACAAGACTGATCGTTTTTTTTACGAGAACGCGCAATCTTTTTCTGACGAAAATGAAATTAAGGCGTATTTAAAGTTGGCCATTGTTCTTAATCAGCATGAAAAAGTGATTAATCTACTCTCTAATCTACCTCCATCCGCTTACGAGTCAAAAGAAATAAGAGAACTACTGGCGTTTATCTTTTTTAGACTGGGCGAATTTAAGAAGGTCAGTAAATACCTTCAAAATATAAATACCGTAAACAGTAACAATTTGTTATCAACAATATTATTGAGGGAGAAAAAATGGGATCTCGCTTTTGCCAGGTTATTAGTCTCACTAAAACTAAATCCTTACATTGAAACAACTCTGGATCGTTTGATTACTTTAACATTGAAAATTAAAAAATATGATCAGGCTTTAGAATACATTGATAAAAAGAAGTTCTTCCTCAATTCCTTCAACGATGACATCAGTCTAGACGAATACAGATTATTGTATATTTATTTAAACCTTAAAAATGGAAATTTTCGAAAAGCTTACACAGAAGTAGATCAACTGATGAAGACATTTCGTGAAAACACACCAGATATCGTTCTTTCACTAGGCTCCTTTCTTGCTACCGTTATCCAACAAAACAACGTCAATGAGGAAACCTACTTATTCAAGTCATGTGAGCGAAAAAATATATTATCCTGTTACTTTTTACAGACTCTAGGGTATTTCAACGGACTTGATTATTTTGTCGAAGAATTCAATGCGCAAAGCTTATCTCAATCCATAAAAGTTGATGACCTTAAAAAAAACACTTTCTTTAATCCAATTAAAGAGCAGGTATTCATTAATCAAAAATATATTGAAGAGCTAGACAGCTTATAGCTGCCTAGATTTTCTTTGTTAGTACTTCTTTACCATCGAAATAAATCAAAGAAGCAGAATCTTCAATAATTGATTCTATGTACACCGGTCTTTTCCATAGAAAATGAATATTTCTAAGCGTATCCGAACATTGAGCGTAATCTAAATCTACTCCATAATGCTCGTGCTTAAGTAGTAACTCTCCCCTGTTTTGATAATTGGAATCAATAACATCAATTACAGGGTTACCAAAGTTCGTCAATTGCGCCAAAAGCTTATTTTTAATATCCATAAAGTCGCGACTATCGATTTCGAACCGCCCAGATCGCTGATTATATTTATAGGTAAAGAGTTGCTGCCTTTGACAAAATTCTTGAGTAAAGAACTCGTCGATAAAGGTAATGTCATTATGGGTTTTTCTAACTTCAAAAATTTTCTCTCTTCCGAGGTTCATTTCACGATTCCATGACTCTACTTTAGACATGTCTGTGCATTCATTGTACTCTTTTCCAAACTTCATAATAAAAGAA
>JAURQB010000065.1 GCA_030836365.1 Bdellovibrionota bacterium
AAATATACCCTTTACCTAAGTGATGAAACCTATGAGAAGTTTAAAAAGATGTGTGACAAAAATAAGATTGGAGTTAGTGAGACTGTTGAAGTAATGATGAAAGAATTTCTAAAGAATAATTAAGCCCCCCGGTCAAATCAAAGGGGGGTAGGAAAAATATTGAGACAAAAAGAAAATATATAAGGGCGAACGGCTATTTTTTTAAAAAAAAAACAACATATTCAACAGGAGGCTACACCGGTAAAAAATAAACAGGCAGCCATTTCCCCAATGGAGCTCAAGGAGAAATCTCGCATACTACATTCGACTGAACACCAGCTCGGTCATAACAACAAGTGTCATAGTTGTCATTGACGAAACTCCCATACCCACCATAATTACCCCCTGTAAGATATCCCATACCACTTACATAATTAAGCCCAGCCGCAAGAACCCTCCCCCAACTTGATGCCGAATAGTCAGCGCCAAACTCGCCTATACACAGCTCAGCCTTGTCAACATCTGAAGAGCTTGAATCAATTTTCGCGCTCGAAATCCTTAAGGCTGCCCCTAGCTTCATACACCCAACAAATAATAAGTTTCCATTCGCTCCGGAACTTGGATACTCAACAGCCTTCCAATACGTCCTCCCAGCATAGCTAACGTGCTTTACCTGAAAAGCTACATAGTTGCCCTCACTAGTAAACAGAGCAACGCCATTATGCACAGGTGCAAACCCTGAAACCTCAGCTGGGTTTGCCGCAACGTACCCTTCTCCGCAAGCCTCGCTCTTCTCCACAAGCGAGCTAGTTTCACTCACTCTCAAGGCTGAAACCTTAAAAAAGTCATGCTTTGAATAATTTCCTGCCGCACTGGCGTCACCTTGATCCCCTTTCTCTCCCTTAACGCTTCCGGCATTTAGAGTCGAAGAGTCATCAAGGGTCAACAAAAGCTACCCTGAGCCATTAACCGTTGCCGAACTAATCGATGTGCCAGCAGGACCGGTTGCGCCAACACTTCCAGTGTCACACTTTTCCCCCTTTCCTCCTTGCGGTCCTCTTACATCAATCGCTTCCCAGCCTTCATTTGTACACGCCTTAAAGACTCGACCTGTAGTAACATAATATATTTTTCCAATCATGCCAGTATTGCATTCGGGAAGGTCACCTTCACTGGCTGCAGCCGTAGCAAAGAAGAACGATGTTAATCCTCCAACGGGATTCGCTGAATTCTTAAAACTATCTTCTTCGTCTTGATCTTTTTGTTTTGAGATTGGGGTACCTAGTGGATCTGAAGAATTAAAGAGCTCGGTCATCTTTGTACATGACATAGAAAATAAAATAATTAAAAGCAAAAGTGTTTTCAAATAAGATTCCAAGAAATTTTTAATATATTCGACATTTTAGAATTATAAATTAAGACCGAAGCTAGATTTTAAGTTTTATTATTTTTAACTATTTAGATGCCGAAGCTAGGTTTGGAATTTTGACAACTTGCCCAGATATTTTTGCAAATTATATTTATTTAAGTTTTTAGAAATGTTTAGATATGGGCCGCTTATGCGGCCACATATCGATCAATATTTGATATGAGCTCCTTGTAACGCCAATCAATCTTTCTCCTGTTTCTGTAATTTTTTAATCCGGCTTCGCTTTGCAAGCTCTTTGATTTCTTGGCTCTTGCGTTTTTTCTCCTCCATATCTTTAGTAGGAGTACTAGAAAATACCTTTTGAATTCTTTCTAAATTAGTTTTCTTTTTATCGTTCATCTTTTCTCCTTTGCAAGCTTAGGCTTAAAGCTCGCTTGCGTTGTAATTTAACTTTGCACAAATTAGGCTTCTTGGTACTACTCCAAACTCACGAGAGTCTGTGGAGTGTTCTCGATTGTCACCCATAACGAAGTAACACCCCTCTGGTACTTTCATGTTGATAACTTTTTGTTCATGATCTAAATCTTCTGGATCCCTAAGGGTCTTCCAATAGCGCCCCTTGTACTTCTCCCAGACTGTAAAAATCTTTTCTTTTTTACTCTTAAGTTCCTTGAGAGTTTCTTCTAATTCCTCAGGCGTGTCCTCATCTATCAGGCACTCACCATTTACATATGGAACTCCATGCTCAATTCGCAAGTCATCTCCAGGCATTCCAATTATTCGCTTACCAAGTAACTGGTAATCTCTGTTTGGACAAAGAAACATGATAACATCACCGCGCTTGGGGTGTTTCCAATCAATGACGGTATGTCTCAAGAAAGGCAACCTTAGGCTGTACGCAAACCTATTTAGGACTTGAGTAGAACCTGGCATGATTGTTGGGACCATTGAAGCTGAACCTACTTCGTGCCAGCTAATGGTGCAGTTTTTAATTAGCCAATAAAGCGCTGTGAGCGCCACGGCAATTTCGAGAACTTGTATGTGCTCCATAAAGAAGAGCAGTAAATCTCTCATAAGAAACTCCTTGGTTAGAGAAATATAAAACTGAAGCCATGTATTTTGACTTCAGGCTTGCGAAGGCAAGCAGCGAATTTGAAAGGTGTATAAACGTGTAGGTTTTTAAGAACAGCAAAAGGCATAGTTACCTTGGCGATATGCTCACATTAACCATCTCTTAATTTAGGCATGTTTTTTGATATGTCAGCGCTTTCAGGCGCTTGCTAAGGCTTTAGACTATCCTAAGACTATCCTGGGTATGTAGATTAGTTTAGAGATTAGGTTAATAACAAAGAAATAATATAATATTTTTCTTTTGTTATTGGCTTAGTCTAAAAAACAAATCACCCTTTATAAAATTACATATCTAAAAAATAGTTTCTATATATATTAAGACGAACTTTCAGATAGGTCTTATAAAAAGACTTACCAATATCTCATTGCATCACAATTAATATAATAAAAATTAAAGTTTCATTTGCGACAATTGGTAAACGAAAGGTATTATATTAATAAGCTCGACACCCCCATAAATAAAGGAGTTAGAAAGCAACGAAGTATAGAGCAAATTAACTATTAATCTAATGTCGTGAGACATAAGGAGAGCAAATGAAGCTAATAGAGCAAGAAGATCGTATTGAAATCATTGAAGAATTCATTAAGCACGGGCAACCTTTGCTGCCATCGTACAAAAAACAAAAGTTTCCATGCATAAAGAGCTGGAATAAATACTCTAGGGGAAACTTACCCTGCAAAGAGGAGGTTTTCACATGGAGAATCAAATTCGGAAAATATACAAATTCAATAATTCCTACGGGGAAAAACAGCCAGCTTATCGTAATTGACCTAGACGGACATCCCGAATACCCAGGATTCATGGATAAAATGAAATCCTGTATGCCACCCTCTAGCTTTATACAGAAGAGCGGAAAGGGATACCATCTCTTTTACCAGTATTCAGGAGAGAGCTCTGGTGGATGCAGCGTAACTGGTCCACATGCAGTTAACCAACGCGTTCTTGACCTTCAGTCGAGCGGTAAATGTATAGTATTAGCACCAAGCCTACATGAAAGTGGACGAAGGTATGAAATAATACAAGGAAGCCTCGAAGACCTACTTGAGCCGGAAAAAATGTTGCCACTACCATTAGGCTTTATTGAAAACCTAGATGAAATGCTTGAGCAAAAATTTGAAGAGCACGTGCAAAATGTTGGTATCAAACATCCAAGGATTGAAGTACCAAGCGATTGCAACATAGGCTATCGAAATCAAAATGTATTCAATAAAGCATGCGAGTTAATTCACACGAGAATGCTGAGTGATTTAAATGAACCTTTTGAACATTTTATAATGGAGCTCATAAGCTATGACCTTAAGGTCAATAACCCGCCATGGTTTTCTGATAAAACAGAGCACTGGAACAAGGGCATTAGCACATACGAAAGTGCAATGAAAATGCTTAAGCATGCAAGAGCGGTAATAAGGAGAAAGCATAACAAATAAAAAGCAGGAGGCTGAAAATGAAAGAAGGCAGAAGACAAAAAATTATAAGACTTAGGATCTACTTAAATCAGGTAAAGACCAAGTATGAAGAAAATATTCACCCCTTTTATGGAAAAATAATGAGTGAGCTGAAAAATGGATCAGAATGGATAAAAGCAATGGGGGCAAACAATGACGAGGTTAACTACCTAAACAAATTTAACCAGGAATATTATTTCAACATAAGAAATAAGCCAACATCCATACATTGCTCAAGCTGTAATTTTGAAATTACAAATATTCATAAAAATAAGCATAAATGCCCATCATGCAAAACGACTTACTCGTTCAAAAAGCATCACCCCAAGGACATCCAAAACAAAGCTAAGTGGAGGACTGAGGACAGAAACATGATGGACAATAGGTATAAAGAAATTATTTTCAATAACAGCAGTGAGAAAAAACATGATTACTATTTATTTCTAAAAAAATCAGAGAAGAGCAGATCACTAGATCGTAATGCAACTCCAAAACAGATTAGACTAATAGAAAGGGTAAGAAGAATTGGAGCACAAAAGATCAAGGGTCTTACTCTAAGATGGAAAAATAAAACAATGAACATTAAGGAATTCATGAAAAGATTCAATTTCAGCAATGAAGATATGATCTCTCTTGAATTATTAATTATTAACTCAGAGAAAAAGCTTTAGAAGATTAATCGAGCCTAAGCTTGCTTGATCCTCTAAAGCTCTTTTCAGGGGGCTTGCTAAGGAGATGGATGGAATAACTTTTCACCCCCCCCCAGGCATGCCGACAGAAGGAGACATTCATGAAGAATAAAAACAAAAAAATCAATTTGACCTCCGTAAGACGCAGTGCTAACAATCATAAATTCTTTGACAATTTTATACTGTGGACAGTGGATGAGGTCGCCGAGGCTTTGAGCCTAAGCAAGGGAACGATTTACAACAAGGTTTCCAGCGGAGCTATACCTTACCACAAGAAAGGAAAGAAGCTTTATTTCCTCCAAGAAGAAATCCTTAACTGGGTTATGGAGGGAAATTTATGAGCAAGAAATATCAAAAAATTCCAGGGAAGACCGGAATCAGAAAATGCCTAACTTCAGGCAATTACGAAGCAAACAAAACAATATCTGGCAAGAGATACACGTCAACGTTTAGGAGCATAAAAGATGCTTCGAGATGGAGGCGAGAGTTTCACCCAGGCATAAACAACAATCCCTACTTGGAAATTGCACCAGCAAGCACAGGCTTAAACCAACTTAGCCTCCGAGGCGAAATAGAGAAATACAGAGCACTACACCTTGAATCGCTGGAGCCATCCTCCAGGGAGGCAAAAGAGCAAAGGCTGCAAATATTTTTTAACGAAAAACTATTAGAACTCCCTTTGCCTTCCGTTAACTCCGCAATGATAGATTCTCACCTGGAGCACCTCAAAGGGGTTCACTCAAACTCTAACAAGAGGACAAGCTTTAACCTTGAGATCAAAGAGGCTAGATGTTTTTTCAACTGACATATTTCAAATTACGACCTTATTTCAAACAACCCAATAAAACCAAGGCACTTCCAAGCAGGAAGAATAAAAAAGACCAAGAAGGTATGCAAGAAGCTCTCCCCCGAAGAAATAAAAGCCATGATGGAACAGTTTGAAAAAGGCTCTATCTATAAAGACATTGCAATTGTTCAATTCTACTGTGGAGCGAGAATCTCTGAGATCTTGGGGCTACAAAGAGAGTGCATTGACCATCAATCAAAGAGTGTATTAATAAAATATGTTGCAATGACTAGCAGATCTAAAAAATTTCTAGGGCTTAAGCAATACCCCAAGAACGGTCAGGAGCGAGTGTGTAAACTGCCAGACGAGGTTTTCAAAATAGTTTCAAAGAGATGTAAGCTTAGCAAAAACAATTTCGTATTTAGCAACTCTGTGGAGAATATCCCCATTTCTTACAGAAGTGTTCAGTACCAGTTTAACAAAGCCCTTCAGAAGGCGGGACTAGGTGACAAGTTTGGAGGCACACATATCCTTAGGCACTCCGCTGCAACCCTTGCAAGAAAGGTAACTGGAAAACTGGATGGAGCACAAGCTATCACGGGTCACAAGTCAATAACTGAAGCAGAGAAGTACGGCGCACTTCACAGTGACGTACAAGCAGAAGCGAGCCAAGCAATCTTTGATCTCTTGAAAGCTCTAGAGTAAGTGGGAAAAAGTGGGATTTTAGCTACAGGCAAACTTCACCTTAATACTTACAAACACTTAAGAGCGATGGTAACAATCCTCCCGGTTGCGCCATTTTCTTTCTTCACTAATACCTAAATCACCTAACGACCATTTATAAGAATGACATGCTTTTTTAATCATTATAAACAGAAGTATGGAACAAATTTTAAATATTCATAATCTCAACCTCTCTTTTGGCCCCAAATCTATTTTCACTAAAACGGAACTTCAAATAAACCGAGGTGACCGAATTGGACTCTTGGGCCTTAACGGAAAAGGTAAATCGTGCCTTTTAAAAATATTAAATAGTGATTTATCGCCTGATATAACTGATCCACCATGTAAATTCGTAAAATCTAATACGCTCTACACGGTTTGCTATATTCCACAAGAATTGCCCTTACCCGAAAAAGAAATTAACCCTGTTGATTACTTTTTCTACTTCTTTCCAGAGATTCGAGAAATAAAACACAGGTTGGATGAGTTAACAGCTAAACTTGACGGTAAGCCCAGCGGAGATGAACTAAACAAATTGGTTTCTGCTCAAAAAGAGATTATGGATATTTTTGAGCGAAGAGAATTGTGGAAGCAACAAGACCTTTACAAATCCTACCTCAAGCATTTTGGACTTCTTAAATTTGATCAAAATATTCATCATTTTTCTGGCGGAGAAAAAAGAAAGATTCTTATTGCACTTGGATTGAGCTCTCCTGCAAACCTGATCCTTTGGGACGAACCAACGAACCACCTAGATCTTGAGTCTATTACCAATCTTGAACAAGAACTTCTTTTGAGTGGAAAATCTTTTGTACTCATTAGTCATGATCGTTACCTACTTTCAAAAGTAACAAATAAAATTCTTCAAATTAACCAATGTAAAATAGATAGTTTCAAAGGAAGCTACACTGACTACCTAGACTTTCTAAAATCCGAAGAGGAAGCAAGAAAGGTTTTATTATCTAGACTAAAAAATCGACTTAAGCGTGAACAAGATTGGATGAACCAGGGAATTAAAGCGCGTGGCACTCGAAGTAAAAAGAGAGTTGAGGGTTACTTAGACTTAAGGGGAAAAGTTTCGGCCATCAAAGACGCCGCAAAAAAAGAGCTTAACTTATCAATTGGCATGAGTGATCGTAAGTCCAAAAAACTATTCTCTATTAAAGAAGGGTCTTTCGGATATGACGGTGATAAAAAAATTATTAACGACACAAGCGTAGAAGTTTATAAAAAAGATAAAATCGGTATATTAGGTCCAAATGGAGCAGGAAAAACAACCTTAATCAAATTAATGACGGAAGAGATAACACTCTCAAGCGGTGAAATAAAAAGAGCGGATCTCATTAATATTGGTCACTTTAAGCAAATTAGAAACGAGCTTTCTCCGAATGAAACACCATACTCATACCTAGGAGATGGAACTGACTCGGTAACTTTACCGAGTGGAAGAAAAATGCACGTTGCAGGTTATATAAAAAGATTTCTTTTCACCGGTGAAGATTTGTATCGGCCACTTAAAACATTTTCAGGCGGCGAGAGAAATAGAATTCAACTCGCAAAGAATCTTCTTACCCCCGCAGACATTTGGATTTTTGATGAGCCAACGAATGACCTAGACCTTGAAACAATTAATGTTCTTGAGCAGGAACTCTCAAGTTTTGACGGATCACTGATTATTGTTAGTCACGATCGAGCATTTTTGAGCAACATCACTAATAAAATTTGGGTTCTTGATAATCAGAGTGTTGAAATTTTCTCTGGAGGTTACTCTCAAAGTGAACAATATTTAGAAGCACTGGCCCTAGAAAAAGAGTTCGAAAAAGAAATACAAAAAAATATTTCTACGGCCACTTCGAATGATGCTGCTGTATCAAAAAAAGCAAAACCGACGAATAAAGAAAAAAACAGATTAAAAGAGCTGCCCTCTCTAATCGAAAAAGCAGAGGAGCTCATTGAAAAGCTTGAGGCTTCTATTGAAAGCTTTGACTTTGGCGATGGATCAGTAGAAAAAGCTGAAAAGTTTGCAAAGATATCAACAGACAAAGAAAGCTTAGAAGAGAAGTTGCTCTTTTTTTATGAAGAGCTTGAAGATCTTCAAGAAAAATTCAATTGAAAATCATTAAATGACGATAAACGAATATGTGCCGATTATTTGGTTTTAGATCAATTATATTGAGTCAAGTCCATCAATCATTAATGGAAGCGGACAATGCTCTTGGAACCCAGTCAATAAAAAATCCTGACGGCTGGGGAGTAGCTTATTATATAGGTCAAACTCCTCATGTCATTAAGTCAGATACAAGCGCCATTACCTGCGATATATTCAAAAAAGTTTCTGGGGTGGTTAGCTCTCACAGTGTTGTGGCACACATAAGAAAGTCAACTATCGGAGCTCACTCGATACTTAATACTCACCCATTTCAATTTGGGAAATGGGTTTTTGCTCATAACGGAAATATAAAAAATTTCTCAAAACATCGTTCGGCACTAATGGCCCTTGTGTCCCCTAAATTACAAAAATATATTCTTGGTGACACAGACAGTGAGCTTTTATTTTTTATTATTCTGACACATATTTCGCAAAAGATTGACCTAGAAGCAATTCACTTTGATTTGGAAAATCTCGCCAAGCTTACCAGATATGCAATTGATCAAGTAATTAATATTATCGGCCCCTACAGCGAAATTGATGATGCAGGGGAAACAGAAACCTACCTCACATTCATCCTATCAAATGGTGATACGATGCTCGCTTTTCGCGGCGGAAAAGAGCTTCATTACAGCACCTACAAAAATAAATGTCGTGATGCTGATACCTGCTCAAGCTACGCTCCATTTTGTGAAGCTCCACCAGTTAATGGATCAATTAATCATTTAATTTTCTCCAGTGAACCACTTTCCGGAGAAAACATCTGGCACAAAATGGAAAATCACGAACTTATTGCCACAAACTCATTAATGAAAATAAAAATCTTTAAATAAGTTTTATTTAACACCATTTTTCCTCCTAACTTATTTTGTATTTTCAACCGATAATGAAACCAATGAAGAATTTAATAATTTTTTATCTTCTACTACTGACCTATTCCCTTGGGACTTTTGCAAGGCAACCTGCTGTTTTGCCCGGAAAAACAATTTCAACAGCTCAGTACAACAACCTACCCCAGTCCTCTAAGTTTAAGGGCTACAAATTCAATCAAACACCAACAAAAAACCAAAATGTCATCAATCAGAATTTAAATAAACTGTCGGCCGCCGGCCCTCAATCGATTTCAATCTACTTAACAATATTCGCACTACTTTTTCCATTTGGACTGTGGCTTCTTAATAATAAATCCCTTAAGGATGAAAATGACATTATTAATCGAAATATTGATAATACCGTAGCACCTGATGATGGAAATTTAGATAACGTTATTGAGCTTGGATATAATTCTTCTGAGGATGAACTAAGTGATAGTGACGATGACCAACAAAAAAAGGCGTCTTAACGCTTCTTTTCCCGTTTTAAAGTAATTCAAAATTTTTATTTCTACCTAATTTCATTACTCGTTCAATATCTTTATTTTTAATCAAAATTTCTTTTACTCCATCACTATTTAAATCAACGACCGACACATCATATTTACGAACATGATAATGCCCTCGTTTGGAATATTCCTCAAAAATAATAGGCCCTTTAGACAATTGAAAAGGCTGAGCAAAAATGTTTTTGGGAAGATAAACAGTATATAATCTTTGACGAGAACGACTCGTTATGTATTTTGATAGCCCCTCAACATAATAGATAAGTAATACACTTTCCCGATCTGAAATACCTTTTATTTCAATTCGGTCAATCTTTGAAAATGTTCCACCGGTTGCGACTTTTAGTTCTTGAAAGTATTCAAAATGATTTTTGAAAAAATGAATTGAACTTCCCAAATCGCTATTTTCGACAGCGACGCCTTCAAGAAAACCATCACCATTAAGATCGACTCGGTAATAATCACTAAAAGTTCTAATTTTTTTCTCTTCAATAACTGACGTGCTTTTTTGATCTTTGTGGCCTTGCATTAATGCCTTAAACTGAACCTCACTTTGAGAGAAAACCACAAATGATGGAAAAATTAAGAAAATTAACGGCCTTATATATCGACTAGTTGAGATCATCCTAATATTATATAGCATTAGATAACTTTTAAAAGGGCCTCTATATGAACTTCTCCGTTGCTTATGAACTAGAAAATGATCACTTTCTTCTAAAAAATTTTTCAGACAAAGAAACTTCGCTAAAGACAGTCATTTTAAGCAATCAGGATGATGGGCCAGAAGAGAAAGAATACGATAAATTAAAATGTGTAAACCTTCTTTTATCAGAGAATTTAAATCATGATGACTTTGATTTTTCGACAATTATCACTTCACCCTCAAGCCTGCATATCACAAAAGAAGTTGTCGAAAATATGATTTATGATGATGCAAAAAACCTACTGGTAAAAACCACTGAGGAATCAACCTTAAAGTCAAATTTAACACTGATTTCAAAAATTACATCAGAGGGGCAAAGGCTAGCAAATGTTTTTTTGCAAAACCGTGAAGTTTTCATTCTTAACCTTTGGAAAATATTCCAGAGAAACTTGTCTATCTACAAGCAAACTATTTTATTCCAAACAATTGACTCTAAAGACTCAAAACACCTCTCGTATAAAAAACTCGCTACTTACAACCTTGACGAAGTAAAAGATTGTACAGATCAAGAGCAGATGCTTTTTAATGATCTCGCTAGTGATTTTGGCCCGACATTAAATGTCGTCAGCTATACCAAAGACAACGGCCAACTAGTTATCACCTCAACCATGAAAACGACAAAAATCATCATTATGGCCGAAGTTCACAATATATCCGTGCTACAAAAAAGCTGTTTAACCGGCTTACTAAACACGATTGATCACTTTGTTCAAAAGTAATCCATTTAAAAATCTAGTTTAATTTTATACGCTTAATTCTGTGATGATACTTTGGTCCATCACAAAATTTTTTTGTTTCATGAAATTGTTTTTCTATAGGGACTAGGTCTTCTTGTGGGCTCGTTAGACCTAAATACCCTATCCTAATGTTACGGCAATGCTCTTTCTTATTCTTACTCTGCAATTTTACTTTTTCTACATACTTTCCTTCATGGTGGCCCAGACGTAAAAAAACATTATACTGCTCACCCAATGATGTAATCGTCGACCGCTTAAAACTATTGACCTCTGAAGCAGGCGTTAAACTCATTGGATGTTTATCCCTTTTTACCTGTATTCTATTTTTAAATACTCTATACTTGGCCATTTTCTTATGCGTAATAATATTTTCTATACAATACTTATCAAAGTGCCGATCATATCGCTCGCAAACAATACGCGGTTTTTTTTCTCGAACAATAATTTCTTTTTCATATTCATAAAAAATATTTTTATAGATTGTTCTCTCTGTTTCTCCTGTGACTGCCTCAGACGGTGATAACTCAAAATTAACAGATGCCCCCTTAAGGCTATTTTTTGTAACGAGATAGATAAAATTTTTTGATAATATCTCCTCATAGGAACCTTCAAAGTAGTAGTAATATTTTGTCTCCACATCATCATGATCGATTATATCCTCAAAAAATAAAATTCCCTTGGAGTTAAGATTATTTCTTTCAAAAATTGCTTGAGGAAAATCTTTCAAGAATTCATTCCGCTCAATATTTGAGCTACTTAAAATCTGGTTATATTCATCTAGTTGAATTTTAGAATCAATACTAAGAAGAGCTTTTCGAAACGAGTAGTCTTTAGGTACCAGATAAACGTTCATACCATCCCTGTAGAAAAACAGATAATTATAATGATCATTTATTTTTTTAATAATATCTTTTTTAGATTTACCTTCATGAAAAAACCTACTGGCCTCTATAATAAAACGGGCACGATCAGAGGAGAAATCAACATGATCTGTTTTATCAGAATTAATAATTACACCTGCCCCATTCTCTCCTTCTCCAGGAGAGGTAAAAAAATAGTTTTCTCCCTCATGTAACTTTTTATCTAAAATTTTAAACTTTTCATCTCCCTCAAATTGATGAACAGATAACCAAAGTCTATCCCGAGTGTAAAAGTCGTCATAATTTAAGCGTCCCTGAAAAAAACGCATTCCTCCATCAAGTAGAACTTCATTATTAAGAGTAGAACTTTTTCTTTTCTCCGCCGTAATAGATGTCGAGAAAAAATCATTTACACTTAATTTCAAATGACTTTTTCGATCTAACTTAAAATATTTAGCTCCTAATTCGTAAAAGAATTTATCATGAACTAATTCCCATTTATTTGCATTATTATTAGAAAAATACTGGTGATTAACATCCGATATAAGAAATTTTTTATTAGTGAATGTCCAAAATGGATATTTTAACTTAATTATTTTTTCATCATCAACAACATTGATTATATCCTCTATTCGAGTGTTATTAATAACATCCTCTTTCCCGACACTGCTATTTCGACTACGCGTTTTAAGAAATTGATCAGACTTAGTCTCATTGGAGAAATCTTCACCACAAGAAGAAAGAATCAACAGCGTAATTAAGAATATAAAATTTAACATTTAAGCACCCCACTTTGAGGTGAAAGTGTTAGCAGGATCCCAAAGAAAGAGGGATCAAATAAGCTCAAAGATCATCAATATTTCAAAAGTGAAAAGCTTAATTAACCTTGCCGAGAAATATCGGCGCCAAGCCCCATTAATTTTTCTTCAATTTTCTCATAACCACGATCAAGGTGATATATTCTTGAGATATTAGTACTACCCTTCGCAACGAGTGCTCCAATAACGAGCGCTGCACTTGCCCTAAGGTCAGTACACATAACCTCTGCACCACTTAAACTTGAAACACCTTCAATTGTGGCAATTTTTCCATCAATTTTAATATTCGCTCCTAATCGATTTAGCTCAG
>JAURQB010000066.1 GCA_030836365.1 Bdellovibrionota bacterium
AATAAGAAGGATCAGTTAAAGTTTCCAGATATCCCATCATTCCAGTATTAAAAACCAATTCACCACTGGCTGAAACATCTGCACCAAAACTATCGCCTTCTAATTTAATATCATTTTGAATTACTAAAGAACCTTTTTTTCGCGAAAGAAAATTTGCCACGAATGTATCTCCATTAAAATTTTTCAAATTATAATATAAAAAAATACTTAACATAATTATTTAAATCTTTCTCCCTGTTTTAATTTGTCGCGTTACCGTTTTTATATTTAGTGGAAAATATTTCATCACCCCCAAGGGCTCATTATTAGTTTAAAATAATTCTTTAAACCAAAAATCTGGAGTCAAGAATTGAAATACTCAAGTATTACTAAAGCCCAATCAAAAGACACAAGCCTAGCTTTTATTTTAATCTTTTCGATACTCACTCTTTACAAAAAAGAGTTGCATTTCGTTTACCCAGCTCTTGCTTTCAGCTTAATTTCGATGACTTTTCCGCAAATATTTAAACCACTCGCATTTCTTTGGTTTGGTCTTGCAGAGGTCATGGGAACAATAATGTCCAAAATTATTCTTAGCTTAGTTTTCTTTGTCATTATCACTCCCTTAACGGCTCTAATAAAAATGATGGGAGTCGATTCGATGCGAATTAAAGAATGGCACAATGGAAAAGAGACCGCTTTTATTGATCGAAATCATCAATTCACAAAAGCTGATATCGAAAAACCATATTAATTAATACAAGAAATAATTGTTTTTAAATAAAGGATAAAAAAATGGGTGATTTTATAAAAGACTTTTGGGGATTTTTAAAAGTTAGAAAAAAGTTCTGGCTCTTACCAAGTATTGTTGTGCTTCTCTCCCTTGGAGCATTAATTTTCTTCACAAGTGGTTCTGCTGTAGCACCATTCATATACACATTATTTTAATTAAGGAATTAGCATGCCAAAAGCCATTTTAGGAATATCAGCATTCTATCACGACAGTGCTGCTGCAATTATCGTTGATGGAGAAATCATCGCCGCTACTCATGAAGAGCGCTTTACTAGAACTAAACACGATGCCAACTTCCCTATCAAATCAATTGAGTATTGCTTAAAAGAAGCAGGGATCCGTATCTCAGATTTAGACGCGATTGCATTTTATGACAAGCCGTACTTAAAATTTGAGCGTTTGCTTGAAACGTATCACTCATTCGCCCCAAAGGGACTAATCTCGTTTCTCTCTGCAATTCCTGTTTGGATTAAAGAAAAAATATTCATGAAAAAAATGATTTGGGATGATTTAAACAATCTTGAGTCATCACTTTTGGGTGAGAGCATAAAAGCAAATAAAGTCCCACTACTTTTTCCTGAGCATCACCTCAGTCATGGCGCCAGTGCATTTTATCCTTCACCATTTAAAGATGCAGCAATAATGACAATTGATGGCGTCGGAGAATGGGCCACAACGACTATTTGTCATGGCCAAGGTAAGGATATAAAGATTCTAAAAGAGCTACCATTTCCTCACTCAATTGGTCTCTTATACTCAGCATTTACATACTACTGTGGTTTTAAAGTAAATAGTGGTGAATACAAACTAATGGGTCTTGCTCCTTATGGAATTGATGGTAGTGAACAAGTAGAGAAATTCAAAAAAGCGACTCTAGAGCACTTGATTGACCTTAAGCCTGACGGCTCAATCGTTCTCAATATGAAGTACTTTAATTTTGCGACTGGCCTTACAATGTGTGTTGATCACCTTTGGGAAAAAATATTTGGACTCCCTAAAAGACCAGAAGAAAGTGAAATTGACCAAAACTATATGAATATGGCATTGGCGATTCAACAAGTAACGAATGAAATAGTTCTAAGACTTTGTAAAACTGCTCAAAAGTTAACAGGTTCAAAAAATATTGTAATGGCCGGCGGGGTGGCCCTTAATTGTGTTGCCAACGGTCTCATCGTTCGTGATGATACTTTCGAAAACTTGTGGATTCAACCAGCGGCAGGTGATGCTGGAGGTGCAGTCGGAGCGGCGTATGCTGGCTGGCACCTATACTTAGATCAGGAAAGAACGATTAATCCTGATGAAGCAGACAAAATGCGCGGGTCTTATTTGGGGCCTGAGTATTCAGATCTTGATGTCGTTCGTGCCGCGAGAAAATTTCAAGCACCGAATAAAAAGCATGATAATTTTCAAAACCTTTGCGATGAAGTATCTGACTTACTAGCGCAGGGAGAAGTTGTTGGATGGTTTCAAGGACGAGCTGAATGGGGGCCAAGAGCTCTTGGAAATCGAACTATTTTAGGTGATCCAAGACACCCAGAAATGCAAAAGAAGCTTAATTTAAAAATTAAGTATAGAGAGGGATTTAGACCTTTTGCTCCGAGTGTAATTGAAGAAAAGTGCCAAGAATATTTCGATTTAAAAGGTGATTCTCCCTATATGCTGCTGATTGCTCCCGTTCAAGAAAACCGATGGAAGCCAAAACCAGAAGGATATGACGATATGGAGCTCTACGAGAAACTCTATCATCATCGTTCTGATGTTCCAGCAATTACCCATATTGATTACTCGGCTAGAATTCAAACTGTAAGTAAAAAAACGAACCCCCGTTATCATCAGCTTATCGATACATTTGGCAACAAAACGGGTTACGGTCTCGTTGTGAATACGAGCTTTAACGTCAGGGGTGAGCCGCCTGTTTTAACTCCTGAAGATGCTTACAGATGTTTTATGCGAACAGAAATGGATTATCTGGTCGTGAACGATCGAATATTTTCAAAGAAAGATCAGCCTGTCTGGGAAAAAGACTCTGACTGGCGTGAAGAATTTAAACTCGACTAGTTTATTTTTAGCGGCATTAGATCTTAATGCCGCTTTTTTTACCTCACCTTCTCTTTCTTCCAATTACTGCCTTCGCTTCTTTACATATCCCAACTCTATTTTCTGGCGGGTTACGACAGCAAGAAGTAAAGTTGTCCATACTTAAAAGAATATAATCTATTTCATCACAATTTTGCGTGCTGGATTGACTCTGCTGCTCCTGTCTTAACTCCGCACCAACCTTATTACAGATCTTGCCTCTTTCTGGCGATACCTTATGGTTTCCTCTCGAACAGCAATTACCATAGTTTTTATATGCAAACTTGGAATCTAAGCACCTATCAGCACTTTGCTGGCTTTGCTGCTCTTTTTCTCGAGAGAGGCGATGCTTAGTCTTTTGGCAAAGTTCAATCAATGGCTCATAGTTAGCCCCTTTACAACAATTTCTAAAATTAGCGTAGTTATATTTTGGTACAAGACATTTTTGAATACTAATAGCTTCACGACATATCTTTAATTTACTGGAGTTGTCACAACAATCAGAAAAGTTTTTCATAACAAAATCTATTCCACCTTTTTCACATTTAGCAGTAGCTCCTTCTCGCTCAATTATCTCTTTCCCCTTTTGACAAAATTGACCAACATCAGACCCCAAAACACTTTTAGCCTTTCGAGAACAACACTTTTCCATATATTCACTAGGATCTTCAGCGTTAAAGTTATTATCATTACTACACTTTGACTCCAAAACTTCCTTTTGAAATGTTTCATTTTTTTCAGAAATCATTTTTTTAACTTTAACACACTGCCGCTCTAAATTTCGCCCAACTCGACCAGGCATCTTTTTAAATTTTTTAAATGCCATACGATTTGCACAACATGTTTTATGAAAACTCATTAAATTTCTTGTTGACTCATCTTTTTCAAATTTTCTAATCAAATTAGGATTTAAGCACATTCTTATGTCAAAATCATTATTGTTGTTAAAAGATGATTCAACTTCAAATGTTGTACTTGTATCAGGCTGAGGGGTACTCGCTGTAGGACCACTATTATTTTCCTCAGGTGCTTTGGCATCCTCTTCTTGATTATCCACAGGTATTTGACTCGCTTTTTGGCACAATCCAATTTGAACTTTAGACTTCCGTGGTTCATCCGTTTGATTTCTTTCATCACAACACAATTTATTATAGACGCCGATATTTCCAGAATTGGAGAAGGATTTTTTAATGAATGATGGCTCTAGGCACTGAGCTGCACTACACCTTTTAACAACATCTTTATTCGAACGATTGGAATTATCTCTACAGCATTTAGAAAAATAAGTTTCGGCATTATCTACTTCATCTGTGTGACTCGTATCTTCACAATAGTTAACTTCTTCTGTATTAACTAGATCACAAATTTTCTTTGTCGCACGGTCTACATCACCAGTACAACATTGCTTAAATAAACTCGGATCTTTTTTTAAATTTTGCAATCCAATGTTTTGACAAGAGTTGGTTGAATCAGCATCAAGACAGATGCTTTGCACATCTTGAAAATTTTGCTTATCTTGATACGTACTTTCTTTTTTAGTACAGCAATATATTTTTAATCTTTCGTTTTTACGTAAATTATCTGCTGATTGTTGTGTACACAGCACTTCACCACAAGCATTTTCATCACGAAATTCATTAGATGATTCACAACAAGTTTTGTAATTAGCACGATCGGATAGATAGGTAATATCAGAGCATTGATTTTGCTCATTTCCTCCGGGGTTAACAGCATCACATTTTTTTTGTATTCTCGGATCATCATTACCCTCGGCACAGCACAATCTGTAATGATCTGAATTAGCGCTCAATCCATCTGCCGAAATCTTGTTACAAAAAACAGCGGAGCAAATATCGTAGTTCGGATTACTTTCACCTCCACTACAGCAACTTCTAAAATTGTCCATACTGGCATTAATGTGACTAGGATCACTGCAGTTATTTTCAGACGATGAAGTTTGTGAATCATAGGCATCACAAATTTTCTTTGTGGCAGGTTCTACCTCACCCGTACAACACTCCGTGAAATTTTTTTTAAGGTAGGAGTAATTGTTTTCAGGATTATCGCACTGATTGAGCGCACTTGTATCAATTGAGGGTGATTGTAATTGTTCGCCAAGGAAAATATCGTTACTTGAGGAATTACCTCCACTCGTAGTTGCGCCACCAACTGTATTTCCAATTGCTCCAATAGCGTCGTTTTTAATTATCGTTGCAGTGGCATTAATGCCGGCACGAGAACTTCCTTGGTTACCTTCTTGCGGAGCAATTGTTCTAATTTGATTTGGATTACCCGACGCTGTAATCTTATCGCAAATATTCTTAATTTGATTTAGCTCTGACGGAGTGTATGGCGATGAACTCGCATTAACTGTAGGACAACACGTCATCGCCCAACTCATCAACTCTGCAGGAATACTGGTGGATGCAGAATTAAACTCATTCGATTGTGTTAAAACAACATCAGGAATCTGTTTGCAAACTTGCAGATTAGACCCCGATGCTAAGTTTTGCATCGTTTGAGCATTCAAAACATTACTAGGAAACAGTAAGATAAGAAAAAACGATAAAATTAAATATCTAAAAATCATAAAAACCTTCACTTTAGACCCATCTCTCTTTTCGGTATTTATGTTCATAAAAATTACCTCTAGAAGGAATGCCATAAATTACTAATATTAAATAAATTTGGTTTAAATTAATTTACAAAATGTTTATTCCGAAGATTTTTCATGAATAGATTAATCCAAACTACCTTATTGTTCACATTAGTATTATTGACCAACAAAACTCATGGCGAAATATCTCACAACTTGAGCAGCTTCCTTCCCGAAGACTTTCTCAACATACTAAACAATCCTAAGGACTTTAAAAATGAAGCAGACCTTATAAAAAAGGATCGTGAGTTCTTTATCAGAGACGGTCACAAGTTTGCCTTAGAGATCAAGCGAAAAGATAATTCTATTAACTACATTCATTACACGTGTACTAAATCAAGTAATTGCCCGCCAATTGACATATTTAAAAAGAGCAATCCTAAGTCTAGTTTTTATCTTTCCCAGAACCAAAAAAGCAAATACAACGGCAGATATATTATATTAGATGATAAGAAAAATGGACTGCAATATTATTTTAAAAATGATTCTAAAAAACTCTTAAAATACATAATCTACAATAAAGAAACAAAAGAAAATTAGAAATGAAAAATATTAGAAATATTATATTTTTGAACCTCTTTTTTTATTACCATTTATCTTTAGCGAACGTAATTGATCCTTCTGTCTGCGAACAATCTTTTCCACCAATCGATCCAAACACCTTTGAAACTTGCAACACAAGAGAAGTTGAAGGCTGGTCAGCGTCCGTAGATCAAATAAAAAATATTACCTGCAAGCCTAAAATGCCCAGTAATAAAGAAATGATCAACTTCATTGAAAATAATATTTTGGGTACAAAAGCTCGCGAAACTAAAATGATAAATGGAGTTCATTTTGTAGACGAAAACCCCATACTACTTCAGCACTTTGATGACCTAACGACCAAAAGAGACTTCATCCTTGGCGACATCAGTGAGATACAAGATAATGTCCAAGCGAAATATAATATAAATCCCAAATGCAAAAAGGTAATTTGTGCGGTGGAAAAAATGTTTGGGAAGCAGGCAATAAAAACGTTATATCTTAAAACAAAATATGAACTCAATGTAAGCAACCATGCCTGGGGATTGTCATCTCGCCCTACTGACGATGAACTTAATGACTTGCTCATGGCCGCAGAAACAACTCCCGCTCACTTTCTTCCACTTGAAAAAAATAAAAGATATTCCAGATTTACCCGCGGAGTTAGTTTTGGAGGCCCAACAACTTTAGCGAACGCTTCGATCAGCTTTTTTGATTATTGGTCCACATTCCCATCTGAACATCGTCAATATGCCGCATTTCATGAGCTATCACATAACATTGGTGGTGAAACAGGCTTAGATGATTCAGAGGAATGGCTAAAAATAAGCGGCTGGATGCAATTTGGAGACGAGTGGGAGCCTCAATTCCCAAGTACCTTTCCATCAAGGTACGCTGCCACAAATCCACATGAGGATTTTGCAGAGTCGATGACAGCTTATCGCTACAACCCTGACCTATTAATTGATATGAGTCCTGAGAAATATGAATTTTTAAGAAAAAATGTTTTCCTCGGCGTGGAATATTTCACGGAAGAAAAGTGTCAAAAACCGGCCCCAATTATCACAGACATAATGAACAAGGATATTAAGTTTACGCCAGATGAAAATGATTATTTAGAAGTACTAGATATTTGTCAAAAAACTGCGGCAAACTATTTAACAGGAATCAATCCCAATTTTGAAATCTACCAGAACTGCATTGTAAAAGCGTCTAAAAAATATGAAGTAATAAAAAAGGCTAAGATTCTCTACCCTGATGACACCGATCTAATCAGTTCCATCAGAAGCCTTTCTTTAAGTAACTTTGAGGTTGATATTGATCAAATCAATCCAACTATTTCACCTAGAAACGCCATGCAGTTTGCGAAAAATGATGTAATTAACAAGGTCATTATAGAATTAGAAAAATATCAAGGCTTTGAAAGCGTTAAAACTGAGGAAGAAAAAAAGAAATCATGTAAAAATATGATCAACTCCGCAAGAATTGACATACTTGACTCAGACAAACCAGGAGTGAGTTCCGTAAATCATTCGCTTTATAAACTTAGAGACAATGAGGACAACCAACTAATGAATTTCAAAAATATTTGCAATGAAATTGGAATCCTAAACGTTACTAAATCTGATGTTATTAATTATTTCCAATATATTGATGGCCTATCATCTCAAGAAAAATCTAAGATTAATTATGAAATAAGACTGTTAAAAGATCAGATAAACGAAAAAAATCGAAATTTTGAGGCTAAATCTAAAACACAACAGTTTCTTGGCCTTTATGAACACCGTCAAAATATACTTGTAATTAAAAACCGTATAACAGAACTTGAAAATCAATTAACCGGATATAATATCACCTTTTAATCACCCTGAGACAATCCTATTTATCCAAACATTGTAAGTCATTAAAATATTATAGTTTGCCTCAATCACCACGATTAAAAATTGCTATTTTTTACAAAATCCTTTTTTCGAACATCGTTATGCTTTATCAAAGATGCTCTTAACTAAATTGGAGTTGATAAAAATGATGCTGAATGAGAGTTACAGCGAGTGGGACAACATTTTTACAAAGTGCCTCACCGACTTAAAAGAAAAATACCCAAAATTAAATGACGGACAACTGGCCAATATTTTAGGTCTACCACGGGCAACATTTAATCGAATGAAAAATGAACATAAAATTCCAAAACTAGATAATATGCTCAAGGTATTAATAGGATCAGACAACATTGATCTCATTTCTCATGCCGTAGATCTAATCGAAACCGGCTTAGGAAAGAAATTGCAAAATGCGCTTGAGAATTCTCTTAACGAGAAAGAGATCATTACCGAAAATGAACGACTTGAATCAATTTTGGAAAACAGAGATGCATTTGTCGCCTATTTGTTATGTAACCGAAAAAATGGTGCAACAGAAGATGAAATCATCAATGTATTAGGAGAGCTTGGCATTAGCGCCATGAACCTTTTAATTGAAAAAGAAATTGCCTTTCAAATGAATGATCGTTTTCATTTAAAAAGACCAGGAGTTCTTGTTCGAAACTTTAAAAGTATTAAGTACCACTTAAATACCTATAGTAAATTCTATCAAACTGAAAACGTAGGCACGAACTCAAACTATGCACACTCGCTATCAGAGGGATTGAACCAAGAAGGAATGAAGGCTACCCACCAAGCTCACAAAAAGTTCCATGAAGAATTGCAGAGAATATATCGTAATGAAAAATATCAAGGTGATATACCTGCTTTTTCTGTCGCTTTTTGCGATTCATTTTTAAAAACAAATACTATTGAAGGAATTCACTAATGAAATCATTAACATTACTTCTCATTATCCTGACAGCAACAGCAAACGCACAAGATCTTAATTCGCTTAAAGGAATTAATACAACTGAATCTGAAATAATTCTTAAAGAAGCAATCAAACGTTTTGTCAGTGACCAAACGGGAAAAGTAGATACGGTAGAACTAAAAGATGGGCAGATTATTTATAACGAAGAAGTAAAAACCTTCATCTACAATGTAAATAATAATACGATTAACCTTCCAACTGGTTTACTGAGACTCCCACCTGAAAGTAACATCAATATAAATTCGGAAAGTGCTTTATTTAAAAAAGTCGGCGGTGATGGTTCTGGTGGTGGATAAACTACCAATTCATCCGATCAAACCAGACTCTTATCAAGCGGCGTCTATTTAATTTATTTTCCTCATATTTGGTTCGACCATGTGGGAAATAACTATTTTTAAAAATGACGGCCTGATTATTTTTTAACATAAACGTTGAGCGATATTTATCATTCATTAAATAAGAATCTAACAGATCAAGCTGCCCTGAATCTAACAGATCAAGGTGTGCTGAATCTAAGTCATGCTCCAAAGAAAGTTTTTTATATGCTCGCTCGATCCAATATCGCATGTACCTAAATTCAAGCAACCCGCTATCGTCATGGCGAATAATTGGAAATTTATTTCTTCGCACATTTTCTAAGTTATTTTCAGCTCCAGGAGTCACAACATCACGATAAAAGTCTTGGGATAAATATTTAAGTAATTCTGGCCGATACTTTTTGAGGTCATTGAAAACACTTCTCATATCAACAAAATAACTCTCCCCACCGAAAGCGCCTTGATTTGCACAAAAAAGTGATAAATATTCAGGACAATAGTCTCTCGCCGATGAATCAGTATGAACACCAGTATCTTCCCGCGTCTGGCTGATTGGAATATTTGTGGTTTTATAATCCTCACCGGTATCAACCACATCATAAAATTCGCCATAGCGATCGTTAAGATCACCTATTTCACGACATAGTATTTTAAATTCGTGTTCTGAAATTTCACTAATTAAAACAATTTCATCATTTTTAATCGCTTGAAGAACATCTTGTTTTGAAAAAGATTTAAGCGTTGGAATATTGATCATAAATTATTTTTTAATTTTAAAAGCTACGTGTAAAGGGACACCGACGAGATCTTGAAAAAATTTTTGATCAATATTCAAAATATCATCAGTGACACAGAGCTCTTTCATTTGCACAATTTTAGAAAAACCCGCGTCGTTTACCGCGGACACATAATCCTCAAATGTTTTATGAAAGCTTCTCACGTTCAACGCCTCGCCACTTCTACGCCAAATTTTTCCCTCAAGCTCAATATCTTTTGCGTTAAAGTAATTATATTCACCTTGATCAAAATAAAATGGTGCTTCATTTTCCTTTCGAATGAAAGCAAGACTTGGGTGAGGGACAGCAAAAACCATTTCCCCTTCCTCTTTCAAAGAAGAATGCACGTTTGCCAAAATATCTCTCATTACATTTATAGGAACATAATTAAAAATAAACATACCTAAAATTAGATCATAAGTATTTTTTTCAAACTTATATTCTGCGGCGTTTTCACAAAAGTAATTAATGCCAAGCTGCTCTGAGCTCTCCCGTTCATTGGCCCGATTAATCATTTCTTCGCTTATATCAACACCAGTAATCTTAGCAGGATTTTTTGTGGCCAGAATCCGACTGCAATACCCCTCTCCGCAACCAAGATCTAGAATATTTTTACCTTCTATATCTCCACACATCTCAATTGTTGGAGGACGACCAGTAAAGTCTGAAACAATTGAAGGCTTATTTCTGGACCATTCATTAGATTGTTTATTATAGATTTCTTTAACACTTTCTTTTGTACTCATAAACGAAGTTCCTCATTCACCACTTCATCAATTATTTCTTTTTCACCCATGGCAACAAATTCATTTTTAACCTTTCGTGTTTCTGCTTGCGCTAAAAGTGACTTTACTTCTGTTATTTGAAGCTGAAGTTGATCAAGCCGATCACCAGAGAGTTTTGGCGTTGCGATCATTCTTTTATTTAATGGATTTATCCACCGTCCTTTTGAATTCTTAAAACCAAAATGTAAGTGCGCTCCTGTCACTCGACCAGTTGAACCAACCCGTCCTATAAAGTCTCCAGCTTTAACCCAAGTTCCTTTTTTAACGGCCCTATTTTTTAGATGAAAATAATAGGAAGTAGATTTATCTCTATGCTTGATGGCAATTTGATTGCCGGCATATTTATTAAAGCCAGACTTGATTACCTCTCCTGCAGCAACAGCAAAAACTGATCGTCCTTCACGGCCACGAAGATCAATCCCTCGATGGAAAGCTCTTTTTCCCGTTACGGGATGTCTGCGCCATCCATAATTAGAGCGCACATGCATACTTGATAGAGGGAATCTTAGCCCAGAACGAATTAGCGCTTCTCCTTCTTCTGTGTAATGAGCTGTATAGGTAGAGCTTTTTTCAGTATCTTCATATAAAAATGTTTCGTGCTCTCCGGCCCGACGTCCACCATAGGAGGTGTATAAAACTGTTGTATCAATAATATGTTTGCCAAACTTTCTCTCTTTTAAAAGGACTTTGTATCGATCACCGGCACGGGCGTTCATTCGAAAATTAACTTTACATAAAAGAATGCTAACAATGTCATTTGATACAGAGGTAGATAAACCTTGATCCAAAAGAGCGTCTTGCAAAGTAGAATTATTTTTTAATTCACCCTCAATAATTCGACTCTCCCAAACAGTTTCTTTTTGATCAAAAGAATATACCCAAGAGCCATTTTCTTTTTTAAGTTGATGAGTATCAACAAGGTTTTGAGAAAAATGAAACGCTTTAATCATTCCCTCAGGGTTGTAAAATGCGGTGACCTCGTCACCAACTTTCAAGGTGGAGAACTCAACTTCATCACTCAAGGCATTGATAATATCAAGTGCGCGCTGATCATTTAGCCCAATTCGGCCAAGCACCTGAAATAAGCCTTCACCTCTTTTCACTTTTCCCGATTTAGTTGTCACGACTTCTGCAACAAGTTGATATTGCTGCATGATTGGGGTTGGTGTCGCTGAAACTTGTTCTTGCTCGACGCAAGAAAGAATAAGAATCAATAGGAGAGATAAATGGATAATTTTTTTCATAAGCATCATCTAATCAAATTTAACAAAACTTGTCATCGCGATCGGTTTTTTACTATCTGTTTAACATTATTCTGGCCATAGAATAGAACTAATATGGTACTAAAGTTTATGGATAAATACTGTATCGTTGACGTTGAGACCACTGGTGCGAATCGTCAAGGTCAAAAGATCACCGAAATAGCGATCATCATCACAGATGGTGTTCGAATTATTGAAGAGTTCTCGACTTTAATTAACCCTGAGCGTCGCATCCCCATTCGGATAACTTATCTCACTGGAATTACCAATGAAATGGCGGCCACAGCACCAAAATTTTATGAGGTAGCAAAAAAAATTATTGAACTTAGCGAAGGTTGTATTTTTGTCGCTCACAATGTTTTTTTTGATTACCAGTTTCTTCAACGAGAATTTAGTGAACTAGGTTATGTTTTTAGAAGAAAGCTTTTTTGCACAGTTAAAAACGCTAGAAGAGCATTTCCTGGACTTCCAAGCTATTCCTTAAAGAATCTCACAAAGCACTTTAATATTGAATTACGTAATCACCACCGGGCACTTTCTGATACAAAAGCAGCTTATGAATTATTTCTCAAGATTCAGACGCAAATTGATGAGCCGCTCTATCAACAAAAAGCGACACCGGCGAAACTTGAGGAAAAAATATATGAAAACTTACCTGAGGACACAGGTGTTTACTATCTCTACGACGAACAGGGTGAACTTTTATATATTGGAAAGAGCACAAATATAAAAAATCGAATTAAGTCTCATTTTCGATTGGATCTAAAACGCAAAAAGGATATTGAATTAAAAGGGCAAATTGCTCATATTGATTTCAAAATTTACCCTCATGATTTAGTCGCAAAAATTATGGAGTCAATGGAGGTAAAGAAATTTCGCCCTCCATTTAATGTCGCTCTTAAGAGAACTCGCTATCGTTACGAAGTGAAGCTTACTATTGATCACAACGGTCATTACTATTTTCACCACCAAGCAACTCAAGGCGGCGCCATTGCAAGTAAGTCCAAAAGACATTCCGAGAGAATTATTAATGGTCTTATGGAGAGAGCCTTTAGTGATAAGAATCATCTAATATGGAAAAAAACTCTACCAAAAACAGATTACAATAAGCGCCTTAAAAAAGTTTACGATTATTACTTCTATCCGGAGGAAGATTTCACGAGAAAAATTGATCTTTCTTCCTACCCTATTTTTTTCCATGTCACTGAAGGAAAACTGGCAAGCATCACCTATCAAGATAAAGAGCTGAAGATTAAAGAAGACCCTGACATTAAAAAAATTTTCATCGGCTATTTCGCAAAGTAACAAAGCAGCTGATAAATAGAGTTTGAATCTAAACTGGTCAGCTGAACCAACGACCCTGTTGAAATACATTTTTTGGTTAAAATTTCTCAATGCTTTTATTTTGAGGGAATGAAACAAGGGAGCATACGAAAAGTATGTGACCGAAGTTGAGTGATTGAAAAATAAAATGATTGGGGAATTTGAATCAAAAAATGGTCGGAGCGATAGGATTTGAACCTACGACCCCTTGCTCCCAAAGCAAGTGCGCTACCAGGCTGCGCTACGCTCCGACTGATCGGCTAAACATAATGGATTCGTTTTTGATTGGCAATCGGGAAATGTTATTTCTCTGAAAAAAATCCAGAAAAGAACTTTTGCGCTTGAGACACAGCTTTTGCCCGGTGACTATTGGCTTTTTTCCATTCAGCATCTTGAGCAAAACTAAGTTTTTGTCCTTCTGGAATAAACACCGGATCGTACCCAAAGCCTTGATCGCCAGTCATTTTAGATGCAATCGAGCCCATGCAGCGTCCTTCAAAAAAGAACACTTCTTTCGGATTAAGATAAAAACAGAGAACACACACAAAGTAGGCGCTTCTGTCTTTAGCGTCTTGCAATTTTTCTAACAAGAGTGCTGTGCGCCGCGTGTCACTTAAGCCCTCACCGCCAAACCTTGCCGATTTTACACCAAGCTCTCCAGGGAGTGCTTGAACGACAAGCCCAGAATCATCTGATATGACCGGCCTTTGATACTTTTCGTAATATGCCTGTGCCTTTAAAAAAGCATTCTCATTAAAAGTTTCGCCAGTTTCATCAACCTCAATTTTTTGATCAGCAGCTTTTGCTCCCATTAACTCAACATCAAAAAGCGTATTAAACTCTTCACTTTTATGAGCATTACCAGAGGCCAATATAAACCAACGAGTTGCCATGTTTAGTTATCCTAGAACTTTATCTTGAGCTTCAAAAACATGCGCTAAAGCACTCTTTGAGCACTCTAAAAGCCCAAGGAGCTCTTCATAAGAAAATGCTTCACCTTCCGCCGTTCCTTGAATTTCAACGAATTTTCCTGACTTGGTCATGACAATATTCATGTCTGTTTCACAGCTAGAGTCTTCTTCATAGTTAAGATCCGCAATAATTTTACCTTCTTTCGAAATACCAACACTTAATGCCCCTAAACGCTCTTTAAGTGGATTCTCTTTTACTTTGCCTTCATTCATCAACTTTTGAATCGCAAGCTCTAGCGCCACATAAGCGCCAGATACAGATGTTGTTCTGGTACCACCATCAGCGACAAGCACATCACAATCAAGCGTGATACTCACTTCACCTAATTTTTTTAAATCAACGACTGCACGTAGTGCACGCCCAATTAAGCGCTGAATCTCTTGAGTGCGGCCACCAACTTTACTTCTTTCACGACGTGATCTCGTATGGGTTGATCCAGGGAGCATATTATATTCAGCCGTGACCCAGCCTTTTCTGCTATTTCTCATCCAACCCGGAACAGATTCTTCAACAGTTGCAGTAATGTGGACTTTTGTATTCCCAAATTCTGCAATTACACTGCCAGCAGCGTAAGGATTTACATTTTTTGTAAAAGAAACTTTTCTTGGTTCTGTACGAGTGATAAGCGACATAAATTTTTCCTATATTGTATAATGATATTAAAAGGGAATTTGCAATGCTTCATATCAACTTAGAAACGTGCGTGTCAACTCAGTCTTACCTGAAAGAAAAACTTCAATCAGATCCGAGCCTTATTAATCAAGATCTACTTATCACAACTGAAGTTCAAGAAGGTGGTGTAGGCCGAGGCCCTAATAAATGGACACATTTTGAGGGGGCAATAAGTATGAGCTGTCTTCTCCCGACAATCACACCTCTAACAACAGCCCCATTACAAGTTGGTTTAATTCTCTCCAAATTTTTCAGATCTCACTTTAATGAGGAAGTGTATCTCAAATGGCCAAATGACCTAATGACAAAAGAAGGAATAAAAGTGGGGGGGATAATATGTCAGCTGGAGCAAAATAAAATTATTGCAGGTATTGGAATTAATTTATTTAAAGATGAAGCACATCACACAATGCCTTTTATTTGCGACGGACTAAATTTAAAAAAAGAGGATATCACTTCAAATAAGCTAGCGGCCAAAATTTACGGATATTTGATCCAGCATTTTCAAACACCATTTTCATCCACCGAATGGAGTAGTTTTTGTTACCACTTAAATAAAAACGTCAAAATAACTGACGAATTTGTCACCGAATCAGGAATATTTACTGGCATATCACCTATTGGCGAAGCCATCCTTAATCAAGATGGAGTTACCAAAAAGGTATTAACAGGATCGTTATTTCTTATCTGAATCTTTTGAGAGATAAACTTGCTTCGCAATTTCTTCAACCTCATGCTTAATGATATTTTCAGCAAGGTCTGGAATTACTTCCCATGCAATTTTTTCAATTTTTTCAGAAAATAAATCTTTAACAATTTTTTCTAAAGCTGGTGTCAAAGCTTCTTTCACTTTTTCAACAATCTCCGCTTCCATATTTTCATCAAATACAGGTGCTGATTTTTGTGAGCTTGTAGGAGCTGTCACTTCATCCAAAGTAATTGAACTAAATCTTTTAGAAGGAATAATTTTAAAATTATCTTCTTCATCTAAACCTTTAAAGAAGTCTTCCTTAATTTGCTTAGAAGCTTGAACTTCCGTTATTGGCTTATCTAAGGTTTTCTTAATTTTTGGAAAGTCATCCGTTGCCCAAAAATCATCTGGGTCAACTTCATCATCTTTTTCGATCTCCGAAGCCAAATCATTTTTCATTTCTTGAGTGATATTATAAGAAGGGTCCGTCTCTTCAGCCGCATTATCTGCATCTAAATCAACAGCAAGTTCATCAGCGGGTATTAACTTGGAAGTCGGCTCATCTTGCTCGCTTGCAGTTTCTCCTGGTTCAGATTTTGCCCCTCCTGGATACTCAAGATCATCACTATCAGGTAAAATCACATCGTCATCTTCTTCTGTCGAAGCTGTAAGCTGAGTAAGGTCGGGGTACTCTAAGTCACTTTCTTCTGGAAAGCTCTCTTCATCTTCGGTTATACTCACCGGCTCATTCGGCCCTGATTCATCGCCTTTAAGTTCTGATGAAAGTTCATGCAAATTAGACCTAAACTCGGTGGTTTCTTCCAAATCTACATCTTTGACAAGATCATCTATAGAATGCTCACTAGTGAGATCGTCTTCTTCAAAAAAGTTTTTCCCGAGATGATCCAAAATACTGCTCTTATCTGAGCCTTCTTCACTAGAAGCGACATCCGGATCTGATGAGTCTAATATTTCCTTTTTATCCTCATCATTTAAACCAATTTCTAAGTCTGTTTCATCAAGGTCTTTTAACAGGTTTTCTCTTTCATTTTCGTCTTGTTTATCAACTTTTAGATCACTAATATCATGCTCACTAGGACGGTCTTCCCCCAAGGAGTCAAGAAATGAAAATTCTTCATCATCAATCAAGTCCGGTACGTCGAGCGTTACTGTGGACGACTCATCATTTTTACTCATTAAAACGGGTGGAATATCCATTCCCCAATTTGCAAGTTCTCCTTCAAGAGACGGATCTGAACTTAGCTCTGGGTCCACAGAAATATCATCAAATGATTCTCCCGCTAAAAAATCGGAAACTTTTTTATCTGAAGGGCCGGACATAACCCATTGTTCATCTGACTTTTTATCTTCAGTCATTTTTTAACTCACATGTTCTCAATAAGTAACAGTGGAAAAGATACCAATTTTTAAAACTCTAGACAAACAATACTTTGATTAGCCTTGGAGTCACGCCCTTTTGCTAAATTAAACAATTCATTTTTTAAAACATCTGGACGATCGCCAAGTTGGCTTAATAATATTGATAACTCAGTTAAGTTAAAAGGTGCATATGTCCCACTTGAAAGCAGAAATACCCTATCGCCAGGGTAAGTTTTTACTTCTTGCACAAAAAACTCAAGGTCATCAAATAAACCCAGTCCGCTAGAAGGATAACACTGCGAGCCACCTTCACCTGTGATACGAACTTCTGCGCTGGTATGAGGGAAATAACAAATCTGAGAGGACTCTCCACGCAAACAAATCGCCATACAATTTCCCGTTCCAACTAGCTGCATACGATGCTCGCCGGCCGTGCCCCCAAGAAAGCTTGCACCGCCACGAGAATTAGTTCCCTTTCCATTATTCATCTCTTTTACCTTTGAATGCGCAAGATAAAGAGAGTTAATAAGGGCGTTCGTTTCGATAGAGTAATTCGGGTTGAAGTAAAGTGGAAGTGTTGCATCCTCATCTTCCGATAAAATCCCGTAGCTATCTAATACCGTTTTTTTAACTTCCTCAGCAACCCGATCTCCAATCCCGCTACCACCATAACCATCAACAATTCCGAAAAGTCCATGGCGCACATCCACGATGAGTGAGTCCTCATTGATTTCTAGTTCTGGCCCACTGCCACTATTAGCAAAATATGAATTTAACCCGCTCATGTTACTCCAAATATTCTCTTAGTTTTAGGGAAGCTTTTTTATAGTAGTCACTGTCACTAGGACTAATTTGTTGTACTTCTTGAAACTTTTCTTTAGCTTCCTTGAAAAGCATCAAGGACTCACTGATCAAACCATCTCGATAAACTTTTTGGGAACGAAGAGTAAGAATGTCTCTTATTTCATTCATCTCATCCAACGCTTCTGTATTTGTCGGCTCATGATCTAAAATACCAAGATATTGCTCGTATGCTGCTTTTAAGTCCTGTCCTTCTTTTAAACTTCTTGCTTTTCCAATCATGGGGCCGATTTTATTTTTTAAATTTGCTTTTGAAACTTTCAGCATTTCAGTGGCTTCTTTGACAAGGTCCTCATCCATATCCTTAATTCTTAAAAACTCCTCAACTTTTAAAATAGCTTTATACCATTCTTCTTTTCCATAAAAAGTTCTTGAAGCACTAATTTGACTAAGCTTTCTTTTTCTATCCGCATCCTTCTGCGCCTTCTCCATCGCTAAACGTTCTTGTTCTTTCTTCCACGCATTTATTTCAAGCTTTAGTTGAGGAACATCAAAATTTTCAGGATCAATTTCAAGGATTTTAGAAAAAATTCCTTCTGCCGCTTGAACCTGCCTCTCTTTTACATACTTTTGAGCACTGACAATCAGTTTATCAATCTTTTCTTGTCTCCTCTTAGCTTCAACCTCTGCAATCCTCTTTTTTTCTAGCTCTTCTAACTTTGCAAGCCCCTCTCTCGCCATTTGATATAAAGACCTGGCTTGTTTATAATCAGGGGCTAATTTCATTACATAATCAAGCTCAGAAAGTGACTCTGAGTACTTTCCTTGCTGAATAAACTCAAACGCAAGTTGATACTTTGAAGCAACAACCTCTCTTTCTTGAAGAGTTAATTTTTCGAGACTATTCTTTGGACCTTTTTTAACGGCACCTTTTGTGTCTTTGTTATCAGCTGTTTTTTCTGCATTTGGTTTTTTCGTGGGTGTATTAACTTGCTTGGGCTCCTCGGAGTCCAGGAGGAGAAATATCAACAACAACCCAATTGCTCCATAAATTTTTTGTTTTTTTGGAG
>JAURQB010000067.1 GCA_030836365.1 Bdellovibrionota bacterium
AAGCTTTCAAAAAAATTTAAGATACTACGATTGCGGCTTGATTGAAGAAATAACTCTTGCCTTGATTTTATTTCGAGAACCCTCAAGTCCAGGAGGAAACTATTTCCACTCTTTAATAGGTGATTAAAGATTTTGTAATCAACGGGGCTAGATGTGGTAATGAGATCAAACTGAGCATAAAATAGACGCCTCAATGTACGCGCAAGAATATTACTATTTCTCCATTTTATACTTGTTGCATTTATGAGTGTAAATTTCTCAGACTTCGCTCCCAATAACATAAGCCAAGGAAAAAAATCATAACGACACATGCTAAATACACTAATACTTGTTCGCCGCAAAAATTTCATGTCCAACTTCGTTAAGACAACCCGTCTAGAATCTAAGTTTGGCCAATTGTCGCAAAATGCTAAAACCTTCCGTTCGACACTTGGACTTGTATAAAAAAGGATTATAGAATGACTTCTACCTAAAAGCTCCTCAATGAGAGCAAAACACTGAGAAAGCTCCCCTTCGCTTGAAACATGAAAGCCAAAATCGTACCTATCCTTATATATAGTATCTTTATTTGATTCCTCGAAGGAGATTCTTTTTTTGATATTTATAGACAAACGCTTGGAGATAAGACGAATAATCCAAAACAAAATAAAGAAAAGATACTGTGCGAAAAGGGCAAAATGCCACCAGATAACCCAAAACATCATGTTAGAAATAATACAATTATAAATACTTACAGTACATCACATTTTAAGAATCTTTGTTGGCATAAAAAAATTTACTTATAAAAACAAAGGTCTTGCAAACTAAATAGTTTTTTGTCATTGTGCCAAAATATCGGGGTTTGGCGGAAGCCAATTTAAAAATTAGGAGAACTCATGAAAATTAGAAATATGCTTTCCAAAGCATTATTATTATCCGTGCTTTCATTGAATGTGGTAGCTCAAAGTGTTTCAACAAGTACAACAAGCTCAAGCGACTTACTTTCAAAAATCGCCGAAAAAACAAGCCTTTTATTATTCTTAGGCCTTGATCACCAAGGAACGACAGATACATATACAGGGTATGGCCAGACGAATATTGGCTTCCTAACTTATAACATTACAGATAATGACAGTCTTCGTTTAGAAACAAGAGTGTCAATCAACAATCCAAATGGACAAGAAGCTGAAACATCTTTTAGCAGAACAGTTTTGCGATACAGAAGATCTAATATTCTAACTCAAGACAAGCATGGAATAAACCTAAGTGCTTCATTTGAAAAAAGATACTTACCAGATGCTGCAATGAGGACTGCATCAAACACGTATGGCCTAAACAGACTTTCTGTCTCAGCAAGCAGAACAATTAATGATAAATTATCCGTCGGCGCAACAGCATACGTGGCACTAAGTGATCTTAAAGACAAGTCAAATGTTGAAACATCAAGAAATTATTATTACTTAGTCGTAACGGAAACCCTAGCTCTACCTTATGATGTTAGCCTTACTTTTGTTGAAGAGTTATTCAAAAATAACAACAAACAAGATTCCGGAGAATACAACTCTTTTGATTTAACTGCAGAGTTCTCTAAAAGCTTAACAGATAAAGTTGGATCTGCTTTTTACGTTGCAGGAACACCAATTTCCAGCACGACTGACTCTTGGAAACTAAACGATAAATGGACGAAAAACCTAAGGTATGGTGTTTCTTTCACATATAGTGCATTTTAATAGGCGTATAAATTTCTAACGATATAAGGCTCCTCTTTGATTAGAGGAGCCTTTTTTTTTGCAGAAAAAATTTCCCCTCGGCCGAGACATAAAAATCTAAATCAAATAGCTCGAAATTAACTCCGATAATGTCAGTATTGAGAGGCATTATGAATGATCGAGCACCAGCAACTAAATGGAATCTAATTAATAAAATGTGGATAGACCACGCAGAGAACCCAAAATACTCGGGTGATTTATCAACGTGTGGTATCTACATGATTGAGGATCCTGAAAACATAATTAAGGTAAATCACAGCTTTATTCTTAACAATTCGAGAAAACTAATTTCTCTAAATTCTGAAATAATGTGTATGCTTCCAGATGCCGTAATCCCCATAGGAGAATTTGCCAAAAATATCATTGCAAAAAAATATAGCCTCCCCAAACAACCAACTGAATTTCAATTAGGAAATAGAAAAGTCGAGATCAGGCACTCCCTTGCCGAGAACCAAGAAGAGCAACAAAAAAATGAAACGGATGAAGGAAGTCTCTCCAACCTCATTCCTTTTGGAACAAAAATTACTGAGACAATAAAAAATACTAATCAAACAGAAAATAAAAATTACAAAAAATTAAAACTCGCATCAATAATAGCATTACCAATTCTAACCTTAGTAATCATCATCACATTTGTCATCTCTCCAACAGAAAAAACGAAGATTGCGACTGAAAAAAATAAAACGAAGACAAAGAAATTAAAGACAACACGGTTAAAAGCAACAAGCAATAAGTCGGCCACGAAAAAATCGAAAAGAAGAATCTCTGAAGTAAAAAATAAAATAAAAAAACGAACCACATCTTCTACTGAAAGCAGGAAATCCAAAGCAAGTGCTCAAAAAAAGAAAAAGTCACGTCGAAAAGGCTTAATGAAAAAGAGACTAAAAACACTTCCCGCCAGCATAGATGGCAGCGATAATAGTAATGATGAAGACAACATCGATGAAACGGAAATCAAAGACTCTATCAATGAATATGAAGATGCAGGTGCAGAAAACAATGACGATTACGACGAAGGGCAAGAAGATCAACCATCTTCAGAAGATAACTTCAATGATTTTGAAACTCCCGAAGATACGACCGATGGATACGAGGATCAAGAATCGGATCGCGTACCGGAGCAAGAACAATTATTGGATCCAGATCAGGACCGAGAGGGTTACGACGCTGAGCAAATCGCTCCAGAAAATGATATTTACTAAAAAATTCCCAAAACAAAGTAAAAGCTATATTATAAGTCCCTGAAATCAACAGGAACGATAAATGAGCAATGAATGGTATTCATTTTTCCCAGATGAAAATGTCATCTTTCTATCCTTTGAAGGTATAGAAGGTTGTGGAAAGTCCACACAAATAAAATTACTGGCAGATTATTTATCAATGAATACTGATTATAATGTTCATCAATTCAGAGAGCCAGGTGGCACCACATTTGGAGAAAAACTAAGAGAAACTATGCTAGGTTCAGAAGTAAAAATATCGGCTCTTTCTGAGGCTTTACTTTTTGCGAGCTCAAGATGTCAACTCCTAGAAGAAAAAGTACTGCCTTTATTACAAACTAAAAAAAATATTATTATCT
>JAURQB010000068.1 GCA_030836365.1 Bdellovibrionota bacterium
AATCGATCGCGATCAAGCTGATCAACGATCATCAAGCGCTTCACACAATTTGGAGTATCTCCTTGAATTCGAGGGCACTCCATTGCAAGCATCTCAATTTCCCCTATATCTTCCC
This sequence comes from Bdellovibrionota bacterium, assembly GCA_030836365.1. Classification (GTDB taxonomy): domain Bacteria; phylum Bdellovibrionota; class Bacteriovoracia; order Bacteriovoracales; family Bacteriovoracaceae; genus UBA1511. Next base: position 116 of record JAURQB010000068.1, read on the forward strand.
CATCATAATCAATACCGTGGCAACACCAGTAAACTTCTGAGGAGAACTTTAATAATTCGCGCCTGTTAACTCGAGTCGAATTCCTTGAATCGACCTCAACGCCTAGTGATGAATGAAGGAGTAATTGGTGAAGTTTATTTTTCTCCACACAAGCTTCTACTTTCGCTGTCGCATTTTCTAAATTTTGCCAATCTCTAGGGGTCATTGATTCATCACCAGGATTAAGACTTTCAGTTAGATGATCGAACATTCTATCATATGCTTGCCCTTCAAAAGGGCCAAAAGCTGGTGAATCACCAGTTAACCTCTCATATAAAGTAAAGTGAGTGATCATCTCTCCTGGCCGAGAGCATTCTTGTTTCCAATCCTGTCCATTTGCCTTCGCTTCTTTTTTACATTCGGCCAGACGCTTACTTATTTGATTTGTAAAAAATTCCTTCACATTTTTATTTTTAGATAACTCCTTTTCTAATTTCTTCAATCTCATTTTTTCTTCATCTGATAGAGATTCTTTACGCCTAAATTCATCCATTAAATTAGCGATTGAATATAATTGAGCCTCTAAATTTTCAGGATCTAAACTATTAATTAAATTTTCAATTTGTTGCTCAGTTGAATCACCACTTAAAAAGCTCTCTACCTCTGCAGTATCTTCACATTGAGAATTAGCATGTTGGCTTAAATGATGTCGCTGATTATAACTGGGAATACCTCTTGGTCTTCTTAAATCATTTTCGGGATTCGTATAATATTTAGATTGAAATAATTCCCATAAACAACGGTATGAATCACCTCCAAGTATTTGAGAAAGATTTTCTTGGAGCCCCAACATAAAATCGTCTTCATTAATCAATGGAGTGAGTGTTCTGAGTTTATTTAACTCCTCTTGTAAATACCTTGTGGCCTCGTCATAGTTTCGCTCGCCCCCGTCTCCGGCCTGAAGTTCCTTGGAGATTTTTAATATTTGATTAATGTGAATAATCATTGATTCATAACTTCGACTACCTACACTGGGAGCAATGCCCTCCCATGCATATAAATTTGCGTTAGGAAAAGCTGAAGCGTATCGATCTGTCACATGAAAATTGGAAAGATGATTATGCCTTCTGCTTACCTGTGCTCCGGAAGAGGCGGAGTATCCAATTTGATTAAAAAATTCAGGGGCTGAAAAACCATTTGCAGGCTCAACCTGGTGATTAATATCTTCGTCCATTGTGTTGCAACCTTGAAGAAAAAGAGATTGAACACTTTTCATCAATGTCGGATGGCGACAGGTGATTTCACTTAAATCTTCTGGAGTCAGCTCACCATCAACAAGATCCCCATGAAAACTTCCTGATTGGTGGCCACTTAAGATAAAAGTGTCACACAAATTGACCATCTGAGAAGATAAGTTTGTGCTATTATTTAAGCATCCATTGAGATGATCTAAATTTTTTTGTAAACTCTCTTTAGGTACATCACCAGGTGATATCAACTCAACAATTTCAACTCCAGGATAATTTCTGTACTTTTTCCTCAAGGCAGCTGTCTCTTTAGTATTATTTAGTGAGGCGATGCAGATGCGATGGGCCTTTGGATTTACAACACCAACTTTATGACAGTCACTCACGTCTGCAGAAGATTCAAAACAAATAACTAGAAGAACCAAGAAGAGCGCTTTCATAGTTATTATTTCGGATATTTATTAATTTTTATTTATCCATAAACATAAAGAGTTTAAGGGTTCAGGCAGGTACAGGAGTAGCTATCGACGATGAGAAACTACCCTTAAATTCTAAGCAGTAGCATTCTAAGTTTATACTTTAAAACTTCCGATATGTTTCAATAAGTTATGAATTATCGTATTCTTTTATTGTTCTTTATTTTCCTAGTAGATTCTACTTTTCCAATTAATGGGTATGCAGGTGAACGGAGCACAAGCTTTTATCATTCATACAATTGTCTGAACAAATGTCTTGAGCAAATTCCAGGCAAGGGACGGATCTTTTATATTGTCCTAAAACAACTACATGATACGATCCAGGATGAACTCGTAAAAGAATCTTTAAGTATTGAAGACTTGACGAAAGGTGGTCATAACAGACATCGCGTTGTCGATTTTTTTATGAGAAATCATGATTTGCTAGATCTAACAGATGCCCAAAGATCGATAATTGCATCTATTCAATCTCACTTAACAGATAACTATAATAGCTTGAGCGAAGAATGCGAAAAAGAAATCCAAAATCTAACACCTGTAAATTTAGACGATCAACTTTCTGATATGACGGGATTTATTAATGGGAACATCCCCTTTTCCGTGAAAGGTTTTTTAAAATCAAAAAGCATGAAATTTAGAATCGAAAATGCGATTTCAAAAGGTCTTTCAACTCACATAGATAATGTAAGTTATGATCCAAAAAATATGAGATTTTTAATTAGAGTTGATAAAGATGGAAACTTTCTTCCCAACGAGGCTTGGTTAGATAAAGTTGAAAAAATAATTGAGTATAAAAAAAGAATAAACCTCCCCCTCACAGATAAAGAACGAAGATACGATGATCAAGCGGCATATATTCTTAGTGGGACAATTGGTGTTCTCCCAATAAATCAACAATGCAAGGTTTTAACTGATGAATACTGTTCGGCCACAGTTATTACAATGATGAAAAAAATTGATGTTGAAACAGGACAGGTAATCAGTCAAGCTGATCAAATCAGTGTAAATCCAGAGATCCCCATCTACGTTTCCAGCAACCTAAACGTAGATAATATAGATGAGCTAAAAATTGGAAATATTAATCAGATTTACAACATTGAAAAGTACATACGATATTCGGCTTGCCTCATTCGTCCTGATCTCAATAAAATAGAATGGCAATCTAGAAAAAGCCTACTTCTTGCATGTGACCCCCCCGTAATTGAACTCCCAGTAAGGAGAGATCTAGTTGTTAGGTAATTTCAAACCATAAAAATCATAATTTCAGCAAAATAGTGGCATTTTTGAATAAAAATATTAACAAATTGAGTTAATTTCTCCCCTCAAAAGGCTGACAATTCGGGGTATTTTGGACTATTTTTACGAAGCTTAAAAACCACAAGGAAATACTCCATGGCCGAAACAATTGATCATAACTCAAAACTTTACAAAATTAGACATAGCCTCGCGCATATTCTTGCTCAAGCAGTTATGGATATTAGGCCTGGCACGAAACTAGGTTTTGGGCCGCCAATTGATGATGGTTTTTATTACGACTTTATTTTACCCGAGCCTATTAGTGCGGATGATTTCAAAGAAATTGAAAAAAAGATGAAACACATCATAAAGCAAGGCCAAACGTTTGAGCGCTCAGATCTTGACCTTGATGCTGCTTTTAATCAGATTGACGGCATGGGCGAGCCTTATAAAAAAGAATACGCGATGGAGCTTGCCGAAAAACATGGATTAAAAAATCTATCATTTTATAAAAACGGCGATTTTCTTGATATGTGCGAAGGCCCTCACGTGGAGAGCACAAAAGAAATTCCTCAAAACTGTTTTAAGCTAAAAAGCGTTGCCGGTGCCTACTGGCGAGGTGACTCCGATAACACGATGATGACAAGAATTTACGCTTGGGCATTTGAAACAAAAGAGGAACTTGTTAGTCACGTTCGCGCCCATGAAGAAGCGATAAAACGAGATCACAAGAAACTGGGAAAAGAGCTTCAACTTTTCACTATTGATGATGAAATTGGAAAAGGTCTTCCCCTGTGGTTACCAAACGGAACAGTTCTTCGAGACGAAATTGAAAAATTCATGCGCGAGCTAGAGTTTGAAGATGAGTACCAACGCGTCTCTACTCCTTGTTTAACAAAAGCAAAAATGTATTACCAAACAGGTCACCTTCCTTACTATAAAGACGGCATGTTTCCCTTTATGGAAATGAAAGAAAGTGAAGAAGACGAAACAAGCGAAGCGTATGTTCTTCGCCCAATGAACTGTCCACATCATCACCGCGTTTTTGCTTCTCAAAAAAGAAGCTACAGAGAACTTCCAGTTAGGCTTGCTGAGTACGGAAATGTTTTTCGCTACGAAGACTCTGGTTCTGTTTCTGGACTTTTACGCGTGCGTGGCATGTGCATGAACGATGCTCATATTTATTGTACAGAAGATCAGATTGAAGAAGAATTTCTCAAAGTGATGAAGATGCATGAGCGTCTTTATAAAATGCTTGGATTAGAAAACTTTCATATGCGTCTATCAACTTGGGACCCAGAAGATCCGAAAGGGAAAGAAAAGTATGTTGATGATCCTGAAGCGTGGGAGAAAACACAAAACATGGTTCGCTCAGCAATGGAGAGATCTGGACTTCCATTTGTTGAAGTTCCTGGAGAAGCTGCTTTCTATGGCCCAAAGATTGATTTTCAAATGAAAACGGTAACCGGCCGAGAAGAAACTATTTCAACCAACCAATTAGACTTTGCGGTTCCAAAGCGAATGAACCTCAAATATACTGGTGCGGATAATGAAGAGCACATGCCTTATATTATTCACCGTGCACCTGCGGGAACACACGAGCGCTTCACGGCATTTTTAATAGAGCATTTTGGTGGCGCCTTCCCGACTTGGCTTGCTCCTGTTCAGGTAAAAATTATTTGCGTCTCTGACACATTTGCAGAATATGGAAAAGAGATTAATAAAATGCTTCGCGCTCAATTTGTTCGCTCTAAAATTGATTTAAGTAATGATTCTCTAAATAAAAAAATCAGAACAAACACAAAAGCGAAGATCCCCAATATTTTAATCCTTGGTGAAAAAGAGATGAATGAGCAGGCGATCACCCTAAGAAGATTTGGCGTTCAAGAGCAGCTCACCATGGGCAAGAACGAATTTTTAACATTTATTAAAGACAAAATTTCCAAGCGGGAACTAAACTAAACCCTGCAAATTTTGACAATATCTTACATTGCTAAGGGCTTGAAACCACTTCAAGTCCTTTTTCTAAGTAATTGTAATCACATATTTTTTTAATTTTCCCAACACTAATTATTTACGCTTTGCTCTAATTTGGTGCTAAAATTGTCGAAGCAAATGATTTGCATGAACACCCGATTGAAGGAGTATTAACAATGGGCAAAACTAAGAATCCTTACTTTGATGAAAAATTTCTCAATGCTCAGAAGGAACTTCTCTTAGAGCACAAGCAAAAAACAATGAATAACATCCAAAATCAATCAAATGATGATTTACATGTTGATAGCGATGAAATTATTGAAGATGGCGATCAGGCACAAACATACTTAAATCAAAATATTTCTTTTGGCTTAAGAGAAAGAGAATTAAATAAACTCAGAGAAATTGAAGCTGCGCTCGCGAGACTTGAAGACGGTACTTACGGAATCTGTGAAGAGATGGATGAACCAATTGGAAAAAAACGTTTACAAAAAATGCCTTGGACAAGACTTTCAATTCAAGCTGCCGAACAAGAAGAAAGAGAGAGAGCTCAATTCCAAAGAGCGATCTAGATTTAATAATTTACTTCGTCAGGGTTAATGACATCTGTTAGCCTGATAGCATAGCGGTCATTAACCACGACAACTTCACCTCTTGAAATTAGACGATCGTTAACTTTTACCTCAAGAGGCTCGCCCGCAAGCTTGTCTAATTCAAAAACTGCTCCATGCCCAAGCTGTAAAAGCTCTCTAAGAGAAATATCCCCTACTCCAAGCTCAACTGTTAATTTCATCGGGACATTATTTAAAAACTCTACAGGTAACTTAGTACCATTATCTTCTAATCCAGCTAGAGACTCATTTGCCCCATTCTCTTCTTGTTCACTAGGTTTTTCAGTTTGTTCTGTATTTTCATCACTCATTAGACATTCCAGGATAAGGATTTTTATTTAGAAAAACATACTCATGAACGACAACTTTAAAGTCAGTCATGTTGTTTTTATAATAATACAAATCCCATTCCTGTTCACTAAAGAAAATAGTAATCTCCTCTTCAAGGTGATGTTTTTTCTCGTTATTTTGTTCAAGAAAGGCACAGTTCATTGGAATTGAAAGTTCCTGACCAATAAGCTCGCCTGTCTGGACTGAAATATCCGGATATTTGAGCTCTAAACGACCTTCACAAAAAAGAACTTCTCCGTACTCGTCAAAGTGTTCTTTATCTAGCTTGATTGAGAGATTAATTGCTGAAGACTCAAGTTCTTGCTCACTCAGGCCATTGTCTTTTAACAGCTCAAGAAGAATTTCCTCTAGCCATTTTGTGCCTTTATCGACCTTTATTTCTTTGACTTCATCTATTCTGACTTTATTAATTCGAAAGCTCTGATCCAATTTAACTCCAACATGTTAAAACTAGTTAAGAATATGGATTACCTTTTTTTGCCCAAAATCGCAATCCAGGCAGCGAAAAGTCTCTTGAACAATAAGATTTCCTGAGTCTGGGTAATGGGTAATGGCAAACTTAGAACCACAACAGGGACAATTTTCTATTGTTTTTCTCACTGTTGTCTCATCACCGTAATATTTCTCAAATGCTTCAAATTCATAATCTTTGCTAGAACTCATTTAATCCCTCGAGCTAAATAGTTATAAAAACCTCTTCGGGGCTAATCATAAAAAAGATAAAAGAAATGACTTCAGCTACATTTCTAGATAAAATTTGCCCTATTTCAATACTTTAAGAAACTAAAAAGGACGAGTAATGAGCTCTGTTTTCACTAAAATTATTAACAATGAACTCCCTGCATACCGTATTTTTGAGAACGATAAAGTAATTAGTTTTTTAACAATTGAGCCCATTCAACTAGGCCATTGCCTTGTTATCCCAAAGACTGAAGTTGATCACTGGATGGACACTGATGATCAGGAGTATGTAGAAGTTTATAAACAAGCTAAAGTGATTGCCCGCGCGATTCAACAAGCAACAGGATCTGCTCGTGTGGCCCAAGCAGTTGTGGGACTAGAAGTTCCTCATTTCCACCTTCACCTGATTCCGATGTGGGACCCAAGCGATCTTGATTTTAAAAAAGCAAAGCCTTCAAGCGAAGAAGACATGAAAATAATCCAAGAGAAAATTATAAATTATTTAAATTAATATCAAACTGAAATATTAATTTTATATCCTTGATGCTTACGCATATTGATGACACCTATATCAAAAATCAAATATTGACCTTTAATTCCTAACAGAGTGCCCTCTATTTTTGGATTTTTATCAAAACCTAGACTTGTCACTTTTGTTGGGTACTCAATCACAGGATACTTAATATTAATCACTCCGTCCTCTATTTCCTCTGCACCCATATCATCAAATAAATCACCAAACTCTTCAAAGGCCTGTTCTTTAAGCTCCTCAAGATCTTCGTCACTAGTTAGTCCCTTAAGCATATTTCGCCAATTGGTTTTATCATGAAACATACTTTTTAGCTCAACCTCAACTTGGCCGCTAATAAGCCTATTATCAACTGACACAAGAGGAAGAGCCCGACTCGCCCCTTGGTCAATCCACCTGGTTGGAACTTGAGACTGACGAGTAATTCCAACTTTTATCGAACTTGTGTCGCTTAAATAAATGACATGGGGTTGAAAACAATTTTCTTTTCCCCACTCTGGTTCTCGGCAAGTCCCTTTATCAAAATGACAAAGCTCTGGCTTGACGATACAAACATCACAGCAGGCAAGTTTCATAAAAGAC
>JAURQB010000069.1 GCA_030836365.1 Bdellovibrionota bacterium
CGGCCGAGAAAAAAGATCTCTCGAGCTCTTTTTTGACCTACTTGGCGTGCAAGGTAGGCACTGCCATAACCGCTATCAAAGCTCGCGACATCTGGGTCGGTTTGTTTGAAAATAGCGTGTTCTTTGGAGGCCAGTGTTAGGTCACAAACGACGTGCAAGCTGTGCCCGCCACCGACTGCCCAGCCAGGGACAACGGCCATGACAATTTTTGGCATGAACCGAATCAAGCGTTGTACCTCAAGAATATGTAATCGGCCTAGGCTGTGATCAGGTTTTCCGTCATTGTATTGATAGCCATCTTTTCCGCGGATACGTTGGTCTCCTCCGGAGCAAAATGCCCAGCCTCCGTCTTTTGGGCTAGGCCCATTACCAGTTAAAATGATGGAGCCAACATCTGTGGTCATGCGGGCGTGATCTAGTGCTCGATAAAGTTCATCAACTGTTTGTGGTCTGAATGCGTTGCGGCAGTCCGGGCGATTAAAAGCAACTCTAACTGTTCCAAGCTCTTTTGCTCGGTGATAGGTAATATCACCAAAATCAAATCCAGGAACCTCAATCCATTTACTTTCATCAAACAGGGGAGAAATCATCACAAACCTCACGAAATATTTTCGATCACACTACTGGAATTATTCGTTTTTGGCCATGCAATGTCGGGCCGAGAGTCGGCATATTTCTAGACAACTCCTCAGATAAAGAAGTAAATTATCCTCTCACAATATTTAGGGATAGTTCTATGAAAATCGAAGGGCCTTTTAATCAATACTTGGGAAGACTATTAGCAAAGTCGGATAATCCTGAAGCTTTACTTGAGGAAAAAATCCAGGAGTTGAAGCTTCGAACGGGTGAGCTCAATCAAGTTCGCCAAAAAATGGCAGATGGTTACCATCAGGTACTGACTGCCCTCTCTGAGGCTTTTCCCGAAATTGATCTAGAGGATCCAAATCTAAAAGATTCTCACAATCGTATGGCGCGCGCACTAATTGAAGTATGCAGTGGTTTGGGTTCAAAAAACAGTGATGCCATTAATACAACTTTTCCCGCTGATGATTATAATGAAGTCATCATTTTAAAAAATATCGATTTTACCAGTTTGTGTAGTCATCATTTTTTTCCATTTCAAGGGATTGCTCACATTGGTTACCTTCCAGACACAAAAAATGGAGGGAAGGTTTTGGGGCTCTCAAAATTGGCCCGCATATTAGATGTGCATGCACAACGGCCACAACTGCAAGAGAGACTATGCCAGTCCATCATGGAAGCTCTTAAAAATGAGCTGAAGCCTGCTGGAGTCATGGTCGTAATTGAAGCAAAACATGGATGCTTAAACTGTAGAGGGGCAAGAAAGCGTGAAGCTTCGATGATTACAAGTGCTTTAGATGGCAAATTTAAAGATGACCATAAAGTGCGTTCAGAGTTTTTAAGTCTAATAAGCGTTAAAGGCTAAGAACGATTACTCGAATCTCTTTTGATCGTTGTAAATTAAATTTAATTCTTATTTTCTTTGATCGAATGTGATTTTTTCTTTTATTTGGCATTCATATAAGACGGGATTAATGGGAATCATTTTTTCATCAATTTGATTAATCGCCGTAATAAAAAGCTTTTCCTCGTTTATCGTTACTTTAAGCCGTCTGGTATCCTTGCTTGATTCACTCTGCTTCGTTTGAAAATTTGATTTGCCTTTGAAGCTTGATTCATAAAATAGTGAATTTGACTCTTTCTTCGAGCCGACACTATGAAAGTATTCCATTTGAAATCCATTTTCATTAATCGGTATTCCGATGATGTGTGGAGATAAGTAAAGTAATGTTGTTTTTACTTTTTCATATTCACACTCAAGTACCTGCCCAAATAATACATCAAAGTTTTTAATCAATTTAGAGGACGACTGATTACGTTGTTCATTACAGCTAATAAAAAATAAAAGAGACGAAATGATGATTAAGTACTTCATGAAATTATTGTAACGCAAAATTGAAAGCGGTGGTGTTATTTATAATTTTTTAAATTTTCGCCATCCATGCGAAAGATGATCCATTCCTTTTTTGCCTTGGCCCCCTGCTTGACATAAAACTCAATTGACGGAGTATTCCAGTCTAAGCAGACCCACTCAAAGCGAGCACAATTTCTCTCGCGAGCGATGGCCGCCAATTTTTTTAGTGCCGCTTTACCCAAGCCGAAACCCCTATATTCAGGAAGAATGAAGAGGTCTTCAAGGTACAGGCCTGGTCTTCCTTCAAATGTAGAGAAGTTATGAAAAAATAGGGCAAATCCAACTTCTTTATCGTTCTGCTCTAAAATAAGCACTTCGGCCATTGGGCGTTCACCAAATAAGTATGTTTGTAGTGTTTCTTTTTTTAGGACGACTTCATTTTGCATTTTTTCATATTCAGCAATTGCATTAATGAAAAATATGATTGTATCGATGTCTTCTGGCGTGGCGAATCGTATATGGTGTTTGATTTGTGTATTGCTTTCAGAATTCGTCATGACTAATTAGATTGCTCATTTAATTTTTCGAGAAATTTTAGACAAAGTTGTTGGTTGTCATTAGAGACGCCCGACTTTTCTGAACAGGCGCGATAAAATCCTTTAACCTGATCAACATGATCTGGTTGAGCCTCAGCGATTTTGATCATTTCTGTGATGATTGCCTCAGCAAGTTCATCTCCGGCCTCAAGTTCCTCTATTGCAATTCCAATAAATTCTTTAAAGTCTTCACTTGATACTTCCTCACTATACTCAGGAGTATCATCCATGTCTTCATCTGAGTTTTCTTCTAAACTTTCTTCTGCGCTTATTCTTTCTTCCTCTGTTTCTGCAGAATCATCGTCTCTTAAGCTCGTGTCTTCATATGCACTCGATTCATTTTTTTTCGTTTGGCCATGACTGTGGTTGTGAGCATCTTGATTTTTTGTTGTCTCGATTGATTCAGATTGGTTATTGAGTTTTTCGATAGTCGTTGGTTCATCAATGTCTGATGAGTCATTTTTTTTGGTGAAAAAAAAGATAATTGCCCCAACTAATAAAACAGTAATAAACCCAAATAAAAATTTCATACATTCCCTTGTGAAAACTCCGGAAGACAATGCTTGCGGTTTCTAAATGAAACATTAACTAGTTTCTCAAGATTCTTTTGCATTAATGCAGAGAAGTCTTGAGATTCAAGTTCTTCTACTACTTTACTCATCGCCTCATATGTACACAAGTAATTTTCTTTGGGGGATTTTCGAAGATGATAATTGGAGCGGTAATTTCTTTCAGGCAATTTAATACAGGGAATATTTTTAAGAGCAGCTTCTCGTTTATAAACTTTTGAAGCTTGCCGCCAGCTTCCATCAGGCACTATAATATGAACCTTTTTTGTATTTATCGCGGAAATATTTTTTGAGGTTGCATCGATCGCATTTTCTGATGGGTAGAGAACAAAAGTCAGCTCATCTTTTTGAATGATTTCATTCCAATGAATAGGCTGATTTTCTAATCCGCGTAAAACTATTTGGCAGTTAGGTAGCGTATTTTTTGCCAGTCTTCCTGTGTTTGATGTTAAGTGGTATTCCCGGTGATGCATAATAATTGTGAAGCGAATATTGGTTGGTACCTGCACTAAATCATCGCAGAAACATTGTCCTGAATGGAAGTGGCATTGATAGCAAATAATGTGATTTTTTGAGCTCATAGGGGCATTATTAAACTAAGTTATGTAAAAAAGCCTGCGTTGTTGTAAAAGTTAGCTCAATAATAATAAAGAATCATGTAAAAACGATAGTTTATGAGCTCGGAGAGTCGTATTTAGTCAGAGCAAATGCCCATAGATATTTGAGAATAATGGCAAAGACAATCACTGCCGCGCAAGCACCAAACAGAAGCTGAGTGTTAGAGAGGTCGTAGATAAAGTTTACAGGGCCGGAGCCAACCAAAAGAATCGGAAGAAAAATTGTTAAAATTTTACGGGGAAAATAGCTGTAGATAAAGTGCGGCCAGCGTGCGAGTTGTTGAAGCTGCATGCGTAAAAAGTTAATTCCCCAGCCTTCAATTGTCCAAAACATTGCAACACTTAGACAAAATTCAATAATAACAAAGAGAGTAAATCCTAAAATGATCAGCGGAGGAATGAGAAGCCATTGATGCCATGTTAGGTTTAATTGCCGACCATAGTAAATAAGCATCAACCAAACCAAAGGGGTATTTATTAAGCTGGAGGTTCTGACATAACGAAAGAAAACACTAAAAATGCTGGAGAGTGGTCTTAGTAAGTCAAAGTCGAGTGTGCCAGTTCGAATTTTTACGGAGAGCTCCCAAAAGTTTTCACTAACAATGGCCATATGGAGATGATCCATCGTCAGCATAAAGGCAATAAAAAACATTAGTTGATTTTTATTCCATGGCCCAATAGTGGAAACGTGATCATAAATAAAGGAAACGGAGCTTAATGTTGTTAAGTAAAAGATAATATCCATTAAGATGATTAAAATAAAACTTGTTCTAAAGCTTGAGGCTTCAGCAAGGCTCGTCTCAAAAAATTTTTTGTAAACAGATAAATAAGTTTTCATTTTACATCCCAGCTGCCGTATAGCGTTTCACTCCACGCGCCCAAGCAAAGCGAGTAAACAAGATCGTTGGAATCATCCAAAGCGAGATCATTAAAATAGACTTAGGAAGCAAGTGAATGTCTCCCATGAATATTTTTACAGGGTAGTATTGAATATAAGAAAAAGGCAAAAAGGTGAGAACTTCCCTAAACCAGTCTGGGTAAATTTCTAATGGAAAATAACTACCGGCCAAAAAGGCGGTGATTAGGTTAAAGATCACTCGTAAAATCCATGTTTCGGATAACCAGAAGGCAAGAATGCCAATCGCGAATTGAATGACAAACCAAAATATACTGACATACAAACAATAAGCGCTGGCCAATAATATATGTCCGATATTCGGGGGAGTGATGATGTCAAAATAAGCTAAAAGGGAAAAGGAAAAAGTAGCGATGAAGAGTTGTAGTCCTTGAAAGCCTAAAAAGTTAGCAGCATGATACTTCCAAAAATCAAACGGATAAACGAGGTGAGCAGATATGCGCCCAAGACGAATATCTTCGGCAATATTTCCCGACATATGCCCTCTTGAAATCATTCCGACAATTAATGTCCAACCGAAGTAAGAAATCATCTGCACTTTGGTATAACCTTTAATGATGAGTTCGGGATCATCACCATAAATCGCGCTCCAGAGATTATATTGAACAAAAAAGAAAACCAGCACGGGGGCAGTAATTTCAAGAAAGAAATTTAATCGGTAAGCCAGGCTTATCGTCCATTGATATTGAATTGTTTTCCACCATTTAATCACTTCTTGAATAAAAGGAAAATTTACTATTTTTTGCATTAATTATCCAATAACTCAGGTTGTTCCATTAGCGTTTTCATTACTCTTTCAATGGGCATTTTTTCGGTATTAAATTCTATAGGGGAGTGGTTTTGTAGAACATTAATGCCTACTTTTTGGACCTCCTCTAAGGGCACACGAAGTGATACATTGGTTTTATTTTCGTTCCATTTTGGATCAAATTGATTTAGGTAGTGATCAAAAACTGGTGGTGTTTTAAAACTAAAAGAGATGTTTTTTTCCACGCCAAGAATTTTTTCAAAGTCATGAATATTTCCATCATATTTTTTTTGGCCGTTAAAAATTAAAACAAGATCCTCACATAGCGCTTGAACATCGGCCATGTAATGAGAGGTGAGAATAATCGTGCAGTTATTGCGCTCATGATACTCTTTGATAAATTTTCGAATATTTTCTTGTGCCATCAAGTCGAGACCAATTGTGGGCTCATCTAAAAATAAAATTTCTGGGCTGTGTAAGAGAGACGCCATCAGCTCCATCTTCATTCGCTCACCTAAACTTAGCTTTCTAATTTGAACATGTAATAAGTGGTCAACTTGTAAAAGCTCAGACATTTTTTTTACTTTTTTCTGAAAGCTGTCACGATCAATTTCATAATAACGCTGAAGTAACTCAAGGCTATCCATTGCTGGTATATCCCACCAAAGTTGAGACTTTTGGCCCATTACAAGGGCAATTTTTTTGCGAAACTCGGTTTCTCGGCTCCATGGATGGTGGCCTAAAACTGTTAACTCACCTTTACTTGGAACAATGATGCCCGTAAACATTTTCATCAAAGTCGTTTTTCCTGCTCCATTAGGGCCTAACAGTCCAATTATTTTGCCGCGCTCAATTTCTAGGTCAAATCCGTCTACTGCGCTCTTTTCGATGTAAGACCGGTTAAAAAAAGAGCTCAGCGAGCCCAAAAAGCCGCTTTGTTTTTTGTAGCTTCTGAAGTTTTTATAAAGTTGGTGTGATTTGATGGCATAAGTATTTGTGTTCATTTAGGGAGGATATGAGATTGGAAAAAGCTAGGCAACCTAATCAGCATAAATTTTTGTCATACAAGCAGGATAAATTTTCATTAGATTTTTTTTTATCTCTTGACCTTCTTGGGACCGATAACATATTCATGTTCAGTTATCTCATGGAGTGATCAAATGAAGGCAGCTTACATTGGAAAAGTTTTTTTTGCTAAAGGTGGACACCTATTTCCGGTAACACCCATTGTTGAGAATTTTCCAAAGAACTTTGCTTTTTCCCGCAAAAAAAGTCTTCCTAAAAAGCCAGCAGTTCTTGCAACCAAAAGTCTTCAGTCGAAAAAAAAATCAAAAAAGTAATTATTTTATTGGCAAGCTAATTGTTTACCGCTTCTAATTCTATCTAAAGCGTCTTGCTTAGGTAAAAAGTAAGTCAGTTTTGCCATGTGGCGCATATGGCCGGCAACTTTCTTTCCTTGCTCTCCACTGCCCCAAAAAAGGTCCGCTCTTCCCGTGGTTTTAATCGCCCCACCAGTATCTTGGTTAATCACAAAATGTTGAATTCTCTCTTCTCTTTCAACTGCACCATCGTCGGTGATGTCAAGTTTCGGGTAATCCAGATGCGCCAAAAGGCCTAAATTAAAGAAGCCTGTGTCGACGGCGAGCGTTCGACGATCCGTTACCTCTGAGCCAAGTGTCGTTCTTGCTCGACCATCTATTTTTTTAAAAAAGATATAACTTGGGTTAAGCGGTAAAATCTCCTCAAGTTTGTTGTCAAATTTTGTTCGCAGCACTTTTTCAATACTTTGAAGGCTCATTTTATCCTTGGGAATATCATCTTTTAGGAATTTTCCGATCGGCTCATACTTCATTCCATTCTGTGCATGATAACCGACAGTAAAAGACTTTCCATTTGAAAGAATGACTCGCCCAGAGCCTTGAATATGAAGAAAAAATGCCTCAATGGGGTCGACATAAACAATTTCTAATTGCTGATTTGCAAGGGCCCCCTCAAAGTCAATGGCACCACGGGAGGGAAGGGGAGTGACAATATTATTGCCGTAGTTATCCGTTGTTAGTTGCGCGGAGATGACTTTTCTCGAGGTATCAATTGGCCCATAAAGAGCTTCTTCAAATTGAGAGATTTTTACTTCCACTAAGTTTGGCGGGATTTTGTAGAGTGGAGTAGAATATTTTTTTGTCTTTTTTAACGACCCATTGATAAGAGGTTCATAGTAACTGGTTAAAAGTATTTCCCCAAATTGATCTTTTCCAAAGGTGATATAGGGAGAAAAAACCTCATTTACACGAGTGATAAATTCGCTACTCGTACGAGCACATTTATTAAGGTATTTTAAAAAAATCAGGTACTCATTCATGGAGAATGAAACTGGGTAGTCAATCAACTCATTCGTTGCGGTCAATTCAAGTTGTTTGATGGTATTTTTCAAGGCGGATTGAAGAGATTGAACCTCCAGATGATCTTCATAACGAACAACTTTTTTTGGCTTTAATAGGGCTTCCTTTTTTGTTTTCACTGGCCCATGAGAACAGCCAAAAAAAACAACGAGAAGAGTAGTTATATGTAAGTATTTGGAAAGTTGTAAGTTCATTTTATTCCTAGCTTAAAAAGACAGGTAAAACGGTAAGATGGCGCGGCGCTCTTGTCAATTGTTCTCGTCTTTTGCTAGTTTCTCCCATTCGTTTTTTCTAACTAAACTTTAAATTAAAACTAGGGGGAAGCATGTTGCGTGGCGTACTAATTTTATCTCTGTTATTTGTACTCAGCCAACCAAGTTATTCCTCTATTGGCCATCCAAGTTATTCTTCTATAGATCATTCTCGTAAATCAATTTGTGGTTTATTCGACGATCGAAGACCTAGTTTTAATCCTTCTGTCGGCCGAGTTCTTCGGCCTGGTGATAAAAACGGATGCTCTATTACGTTAATTGGAAAAACGTGCGCGATTAGTGCCGGGCACTGTCATGAGCGTTTGGAGAAAGTGGAGTTTAATGTTCCATTGAGTGATGCTGAAGGAAAAATCAGACCATCAGATCCAAGTGACGTTTACCCGGTTCAAAAAGAATCAATCGTTTTTCAATATGAAGGAAAGGGTTCTGATTGGAGTGTTTTTAGATTAATGAAAAATGAATTTACGAATAATTTTCCAGGGGAGCGTTTTGGTTATGTTGGTATTTCCGAAGATAACCCTGAGCTTGGCGATCAAGTCAAATTATATAGCTATGGATCGGACAAAACAGATGGAGAGCTAGAGCGAAACTATGTGCAACAAATTAGTAGTGGCCCCGTTCTTAAAGTTGAGTCCAATTTTTTCAGCTACACGGCCGATTCAAAAGGTGGTTCATCTGGAGCATCGGTGATCAGTGTTAAAACCAATAAAATATATGGAATTCATACTCACGGCTGGTGCGATGAAGAAGGGGGCTGGAATTCGGCAACGCTTATTAATGGCAACTTGAAGCTTAAGGAAGCCATAGACAGCTGTCTCTCATGGGAGCGTGAAAACCTCTAAGCAATTGATGTCTAATAAAAGTTCATCGAAAATTATGTCATATTACCAAGTTGTTGTAATATGAGGCCATGAGTAAAGAACAATCAAAAAAACCAGTACCCAAAAAAGTTACCGCGGAAGAGCTTGATAAACTCAAAAAACTAAGTATTGCTCAGCCAGGCTTAGTTGAATTTGCGAGCAATATTGGAAGTGGAGTTGTTGCCCCTCTAGAGGAGAGCGCAATAAGGACTTCTTCTCATCGCGCGATGTGTGAACAATTAGATGTGCAAATGGCCCAAATAGTCGATCAAATTAAGCTTCTTG
Source organism: Bdellovibrionota bacterium (assembly GCA_030836365.1). Taxonomy (GTDB): domain Bacteria; phylum Bdellovibrionota; class Bacteriovoracia; order Bacteriovoracales; family Bacteriovoracaceae; genus UBA1511. Next base: position 9,199 of record JAURQB010000069.1, read on the forward strand.
CCTCTCAAGTTGAAGATCTCCAAAATCGTAAAAAAGTTTCTGAAGAAATCTATCTCTCTAAAATTACCTTTGAACCAGTTGTTGGTAATACTTATTATTTATATTACTCAGATAAGGATAAAAGAAAAGTTCTCTCTATGATTGGCCCAAAAGAGTGGGGTAAAAGTGGTGATCATTTAACGTTTATCGCAGAGGTCATTCTTCAAGGTGATAAAACGTGGAAAGTAATAAAAATGGAGGACTAGTCTTACTTCTGGCAGTCTCTCACCTCTGGTAGTAATTGCGCATCGTATTTTAGGATATTTTCTCTAATTTCATTAACAACCGATAAGCTTCTTCTCATCACTTGCACGAGGCGACAAAATCGGAGATCCTCTCTTAAGATTTCTTTTGCGCGCTCAACCTCATAAGCGGTGACATTATATTTTGTTTCAAAGAGTATTTTAAAAAACAATTCATCATAGTTAAGTTTGACATTTTTTCCGGAGTGCTTGGCAAGCTCCTCTCCAATTTTCTTATCGTGAATAGAGAATTCCCAAGTCAGCTTATCCCCGCTGCCAAGATCAAGAATTCCTTCGTAAGTTGGATATAAGATTCCTTTTTTGGAGAGTTTTACAAGCTTTCCAGAACGCGTGCCGCTTGAGTAAGGGTAAGTAAAGATAAGATAGCTTCCGCCAATTGCTGTGGCGAGGATAAGAAATAAAATGGCAAATAATTTAATCTTCACAAAATAACCTTAGGTAAGTAGATTCATACTATTATAAAACACTTTTCTCGAAGGGCAATATGATTGATTTATTTAAGCGAGTAATAAAGTCTTATTCTGGGAGTGACTTTGATATTTCTCTTTCTTACAAGGCAGAGAACTACCGAACGAACGTTTTTCTAAATGGTAAAAAAGAAAATACCTTTAAGGGGATTAACGCTGGGGTGATGATTTCTGTGGCAAAAGATGGCCGAGTTGTCAGACAAGCTATCCCCACAATTAATGAAGGCCACCTTAAAAATCTAATTCAACTAAGCAGAGATAGATTATCTTCTCTTGGCCCTAAATTTCTACCTGAGGGCCAATTTGAGATGCTTGAGGGAGAGTTAATCGACCTGACTAAAGATGAGGTCATTCCCATAAATGAAGTTTTCCCCGTCTTGTTAAATTCGAGTTTGGCGCATGAGTCATGGATTGACTTTGTGCGGACATCGTTGACTGAAAGTAGTGAAGAGAGAATTACTGTCAACTCAAGGGGTGGCGTTTTTCATGATAAGAAAATTTTTACTGACTTTTATTTAAATTTAATGGGAAGTCGCGATAGCGTTAATCAAAATCGCTCAAATGGAGATGTTGTTTTTCAAGGAGCAATGGGAAATTCATTTTTACATAATATTTTAGAAACGAAAGATGTATTAAAAAAAGAATTAAATGATCTTTTGAGTGCTCCTGTATGTCCGAAGATGAAAGGAGATTTAGTTCTTCCTTCAGATCAAATGTACATTCAGATACACGAATCGATCGGGCATCCACTTGAACTAGATCGCATATTGGGAGATGAGCGAAATTATGCCGGCGGCTCATTTGTTAAACCAATAGATTTTGGCCGTCTTCAATATGGGCCTGAAATGATGAATGTTGTTTTTGCTGCAAGTGAAAACACGCAGCCCGCAGGGCAAAGCTTTGATGATACAGGCCTTGAAACAACTAATGAATACTTGATTAAAAATGGAAAACTGGTTGCCGGAATTGGAGGATTTGAGTCTCAAAAAAGATCTGGATTAAAGGGAACCTCGAGCACAAGAAGTAGTAACTGGAACAGGCCACCAATTGATCGGATGGGAAATATTAACTTGCTTCCAGGTGAGAGCAAATTGGAGGAGATGATTTCCTCCGTGGAAAATGGCGTTCTCATGCGAACCAATCGTAGTTGGTCGATCGATGATCAGCGCGATAAATTTCAATTTGGTTGTGAAATTGGTCAAGTGATCAAAGACGGCGAATTAAAGGAAATTGTTCGAGCGCCAAATTATGAAGGCCGAACAATTCCATTTTGGAATTCATTAAAAATGATTGGAGATGAAAGCACTGTTGGAGATTTTGGTACCTCCAATTGTGGAAAAGGAGAACCGAATCAGGCCATTCGCGTCGGACATCGCTCTCCCGCTTGTTTGTTTTCTAATATTTCTATTTTTCCTGGGGAGTAAGCAGATGAGTTTAATCAATCAACAATATATCAAACTATTATTTCAAGAATTAAAAACCCATGAGTATCCTTCGAATTATTATTTTTCTCTTCAAGGAGAAAAGTCTTGTTTTTTTAGGGTAAATAAATCGAAATTACGTCAAGCAACTCACGTCGATCAATCAAATTTAAACATCTGCATAAAAAATGCAGATGATGAAAGCCTTTTTGATGTTCAGCTGACTGGTTGCCTGCATGAAGACGTCCGGCGCGTAAATGCAATTTTAGACGAAAATGTTGAACCGATAGAGCTAACTGCCGAGGCGGCCAACGGCCTTATTGAGGATCAAGAAACTATTCAACATAAACATCGTGAAGCTGAGTTTCTTGAGATCCTAGATGATGGAGATGATCTGGTGGGAATTTTTACTGACGGAGAGCTCTTTCGCGGTGTCGCGAGAGGAGGGGATGAAAAGCTTCAGTGGTTTGAAACGGCCCGTGCTGATGTTGATTATTCAATTTATGAAAAAGATTCATGTATAAAAGAATTCTTTTCTCTAGATGATTTGTCGCGAGAAAAAATTGCAGAAGCAATAAGCAAGTCTAAAGAGAATATGTCTGTTCTTCAAGGTGAAAAAATAGAGTTAACGCCAGGGGTTTATCCTGCTTATTTTTCTCCGAGTGCGGTGAATGAAATGCTAGGGATGTTTAATTGGCATGGTGTTCAAGGAAAGGCGTTTGCTGAAAAGCAGTCGGTTTTTATGGAATTACTTGAGCAAAAAAAATCATTTCATCCGGATTTTAATTTACGCGAAAACTTTGTCTTAAATTTATCGCCCAAGTTTAATGAAGAAGGTGAGGTATCGGAGGAAATGATCGATATTATAAAAGAGGGGCAACTCGTCTCACCACTTGTTAATTCAACATCGGCAAAAAAATATAAGATGAATGCCAACAAGGCGAATCGTTCAGAAACATTAAGAAGTGCAGAATTAGTTGCAGGTAAAACTTCAGAGTCTGAGTTAATTTCGAGTTTGTCTCGAGGCCTCTATATTTCTGATTTACATTACTTGAATTGGTCAAACAAAAAAAATGCGTCGATCACAGGAATGACGAGATACGGCTGCTTTTTTATTGATGAAGAAGGACGAAGGATGCCGATAAAAGATATGCGATTTAACATGAGCTTATACGACGTATTTGGAGCATGGTTAACAGAGTTGTCTTTGGAGAGTAAGATTTTTAGTGATGCTCATACTTATGGTTCTAGAAGTCTTGGAGGTGCGAAAGTTCCTGGCGTTTTAAGCTCTATTAACTTCACGCTTTAGATCAGGGGTGAACCTTAAGGTTTCTTATTGGCCTCAAGAACCTTTTTTATTTTAGCATTCTCCCAGATAATTTCTGATCTGAAGGTTTGCTGAATAAAGTCTTTAAACTGAGTCGAAGTATAGTTTGGATCCATTTGATGCAAAAAGCGATCGAGTTCTGCATAAACGATTTCTAAGTTTCGAAATCTCTTTCTTGGATTTTTATTGAGCATTTTTAGAATTATTTCTTGTAATTCATGACTAATAGTTTCATTGTGAAAGCGAGGTAGGGGAACTTCACATTTATGGATCTTTTTGATGACTTCAATATAGTTTTTTCCCGTGAATAGTTTTTTTCCCGTCGCAAGCTCCCAGAAAACGACGCCAAGAGAGAATTGATCAAACCGATGATCATATATACCTGGACTGATATATTCTGGTGCCATGTAGGCGGGCTTACCTTTGTAAACTCCTGCCTGAGTCGTATTGATATTTGACTTTGCTTTAGCTATACCGAAATCAATGACCTTCACTATTCCTTCGAAGTTGACCATAATATTTTGAGGGCTAATATCACGGTGAACAATCCGTTGAGCATTCTTTTGGAATTGATCTTTGTATTTGTGTGCATAGTGGAGACCTTTTGCTGCCTCCATAACAATATATATAACGTGAGTTAGGTCGATGTGGCCTTTGGTTTTATCTAGCTTCTTTTGAATTTCACGTAAAGTGACTCCTTGAATATATTCAAGAACGCAAAAGAGCTGCCCATCTTCTTCTCCGTAATCAAATGTTTGTGCAATATTTGGATGGTTGAGTGGAAATGTGGTTCTGATTTCATCAATAAAGCTCTCTTTGAGCTCTGGGTTGTTGATAATTTCAGGTTTAATTTTTTTTATAACAACCAATCTCTCAAGCCCATGAATGTGTTGGAGTGCTCTTGAAATAGATCCAAATCCACCAGATTTGATATGATCAAGAAGAATATATTCTTTTTTCTTTTTCTTTTTTTCCACCTACTTATTTTAGCCGAAAACTCTTACTTTCTAAAAATTCTTTTACCTTTGGCATATTTATATGGCAGTAACCTGTCGGGTTTTTATGTAAATAATGTTGGTGATATTCCTCTGCGCTATAAAAGGTTGAATGAGCGAGAACCTTTGTGGCAATTGGTCGATTATAATTTGATTGTGCCTGAGCAAGATACTCGGAGACCTCGTTTTTTTCTTCACTTGTGGCAAAAATAACACTTAGGTATTGAGGCCCGATATCATTTGCTTGCCCATTAGTTTGGGTTGGATCGTGGATAAGAAGAAAAATGGATAATATATCTTTTCTCGATATTAATGCTTCATCGAAGTCTATTTTGACGACTTCATAATGGCCGGTGGTTTTTGAGCAAACGGCTTCATAGGAGGGGTTTGCGAGATGCCCTCCTGCATAGCCAACACTTGTTTCAAAAACGCCCTCGAGTAGGTCAAACACGGCCTGAACTCCCCAAAAGCATCCTGCACCTAAAGTGATTGTTGCTCGTTTGCTCATAACAGCTCTTGACGGACGAGGTTATTACTTTTTTGCCAATTGATAATGGGCAAAAGAATTGTTTCCATTTTTTCCCCATCGTATTCAATTTTTTGCCTGTAAGAATTAATAATCTCTAGTTCAGAGTTAACAAAAATGACATTAGAATAGCTATCCAGTAGTCGATATTCTTGAATGAATTGATTTTCTTCGATTGGATCTTCAAAGTCGAGAAAGATGCACATAACAGAGCTAGAGCCAAATTTAATTGGAGTTCTTTTTAAAGAAAATTGAATAAACTCAATCATTTTTAAAATATGATGTGTTCTCTCCTCTCTACTTGCCGGTAAGTCGGTATCTCTAAAAAAGGCGTAAATGGCCTCAAAATTTAGACTTTCAACTTTTGCTTGGTCAATCGCCATTAATGGAAGAGTTTGGTCGAGACTAGTAATTGTCAATTGCTTGCTCATTTTATCTTCCCGCGGGCAAAAAATAATTTCCTCGCATGAGTTAATTTGGTCTTCAAGTGTTGAGTCTGGGTTGAGTTTGATCAGGGTTGGCTTTGTTTGGTTGAATAATCTTTTTGATAGCTCTCCGATGGTGAACTCTTCAAAGTTAACATCAACAATTTCTGGTTTTTTTGTGTAAGCAAAAACAGTAAAAGCGCCAGTTGATTCGTTGTGAGTTATAGGATTATTGTTTTTTGTTTCTGTATATACTACTGAATAATAACCTAGGTGATGATAGTTCTTTTGAGTTTTTATCATTCTTTTATGTTCATCCAAGTTAATTTTTTGATACCAAGTTAGAAAGGTTGAGTTTGTTGAAATATCCATATTTTGCTCCAAGAGATTTATAGTAATAATAGGGCTTCAAAGAGGCTTGATCAAACAGTATTTCCTAAAAATATATTTCAAGACTATTTAAATTTGGTTTGGAGTATTTTCGAATGAATGGTCAAATTTGAGGGACTGGCAATTTTTATAGACTCCTTGGTAGAGCCAATTATCCTGTAGGTAGTTTTCTGCACACTTCTGCATTCGATTGAGCGTGAAGTGCTTTCGACAATCCTTCATGATTGTTTTTAACATGCAATGATGAGTAAAAAATATTGATCTTTTTTCAATCGCAGGGCCGACAAACCGGAGTTGACTTGTTAGACGATCGCTAATATCGGGCTCAATGATCATTTTTGCGGTGAGCTCAAAAAGTTGATGGTGCTCAAAAGCATCTAGGTGTTGATTAGAGCAAAAATCAATTTGAGTTAATTTCTCGAGATTTGGAAGGGCTTTCTTATTTGGGTGACGGCAGTGACAAAATTGCAGGAAGTTGCTGGAGGGGTTAAAAAAGGTTTCTCCAGAACCTTGTGTCGAAATAGGAAAAAAATAAGCATACTTATAGATACAATGCCTAAGTTTATCATTGATAATTGAAGGGTCGCTTTTAGTTTTAATGACAAGTCCATTAAAACTAATAATGGATATGGATAGAATTCCAATTAGGGTAAAAGTGATTTTTAACTTTCTCATCACTATTTAATGATGAATGATACTGATGATTATTGAAAATACAGATGTTTATGAGGGAGATGCGGGGATTATATGCTGATAAAGTGCCTAAATACTTACTTATTTTTGATATAAAACTCAAATGCTTTTGCTGCCCAGTTTTCGGCTTGTTTGCGACCTTCTTTTCCCCAGTAATGAACTCCATCAAGGTTTGGGTTATTGGGGTAGGTGGTTACTTCGGAGCTGTTAAAAATAGGGCAACGGCTTTTGACAGCTTCGTTTGCCAAGCGGTAGAGCCTTGGTGTGCGGGAGTTGTCTCTGACTGAAGGAGCTCCTATCCATAAACATTTTGCTCCACTGTTAACAATTAGAGAAATCACTTCATCTATATCCTTAATTGTATATTCATCACTTCTATTGGTGTAATTTCCTCCAAGAGCAACGACCACAATTTCTGGTTTAAATTTTTCAAGCGTTTCATCAATTATTGGCGTTGGCCCTTCTTTTCCGCTACGAGTAACGCCATTCACATCGCGATTAAAGTAGCCACACCTTGTTTTTTGTCCATTTCGAAACCATTTAGCAACAGCTCCACAGCTAGTGTGGGTGACAACTTCAGTTTCATCTTGACGAATGAGGGAGTCGAACTTTTTACCAAAAATTCCCACTGAGTGTGAGTCTCCAATGAAAAGAGTCTTTGAGTATAAAGGTGATGAAATAAGAATTGTTGTAATGAGAGTTAGGGTTTGAAGCATTTATTTTCCCCAGGTCACTTTAGATTGAGGAGAGTGAGTCCCTTTGTCATCTAGTCTTTTCAATATAATTGTAAATCCATTTTCAATAGGAACTTTTACCCGAGAGCAACCAATGCCATAGCTTGTCCATTTTTCTTTAGTACCTCTTAAACCTCTAAAAAGGTTGGAAAATGTTCTGACAGAGGAGGCAGGAAAGCGCACTGGATAAATACCTCCAAGGTTAGAGGCGATCGTAATATTCCAGTTTTGAAGACTCTCTTCTGCATTTGTATTAATCGACGACATTTCAAAAAATGCGCAGGTGGCATTTTTAGTGTATTGATCCTCTCTGCTTTTGATGAAATTTTCTTTTTCCTTCTCGTCTAGACCTCTAATTCGATTAAGCTGATTGAGTTCAGATAGAATGTAAGACTTGGTTATTGGAAAAATCTTAAATTCAAAATCGCCGCCATTGACGTAATGAAATTTAGTTAGTGCTGTCATTACTTCAAGTGGAGACAGATTACCCTCAGGGTTTTGGGAGATAAGGTTTTTTTCGGATTTAATACTTGAGCAGCCAAACATTACTGAGAAAAGGATAACAATTAATTTACCATTCATGGGTATTCCATTTTTAGTTAATCTAATATCAATAGTTTAATAAAGAGAGGTGATTTGAGCAAGATTTCTTAAGATCGGCATTCACTGCAGTTTTTTATTTTTTTTAGTCTATATTCATTAAGTGCTTGATAGGCAAGTGCTGTGATTTGAATTCCTATCTTGGTCGTTAAAAGAGGGCCTAGCTTTGAAACCAGTCTTAATTGCTCAAGAATTTTGATCACTGCTTGCTCACTTTTATGAATGTTGCCCTCATCATCGATCAGATGGATCGTTTTTCTGGCATCCCAATAGTTCAATCCTTGGTATTTTTCATAGATGGAATTATCAGAAATGGGAGCAAACTCCAATTTCTTATCTAGATCCACCTTTTCGAGCAGAGTTTTAATTTGTGTGCAGATCTCACAATTTGAATCGTAAAAAATAACCATGCATAATGTTTAGCATATTAATCAAATAAATCAACATTACATTGTAAATGTATAATATTTATCGAGAAAAAATGGCTTGGTTTGAATAGATTTCTAGGTCTTATATAATAGGTGTTTGAACCTCTAATAACTATACGGATTTCTTCATGTTGAAAAACCTAATGCTTTCATCCTTTACTCTTACCTTGTTAGTTTCTTGTGCAACCAATAACTCCAAATCAGGAGAAAACAAAAAGCTAAATGAAGCAAAAGACGAAATAGCACTCATTTTGCAATCAGAGGGCGGCGTTACTCCTGTTCGGCAATTTTATGATTCTGGGGTCGTCTCAAATACGAAAACATCTCAAGTTTCATTTAAAAAAGAGGAAAAAAGAGGGCAAAAAAGATCTAATATAAATGATTTTTCAGAATCGAATCTCGTCAATTCATTAGAGCTTTCGGGAGGAGATAAAGAGCTTGTTAATAAATGGGTAGAGCACTTTGCAGTAAAGGACAGAGAGAGGTTTCAGCGGATGCTAAATCGCGGTGAGATATACCGTGAAGTTGTCCAAAGTATTCTACTGGAAAATGGTCTACCGTCGGATCTATTTTACCTAGCATTAATTGAAAGTGGTTTTGTTACTGCGGCAAATTCACATGCCAGTGCTAAAGGTGTTTGGCAATTTATGGAAGGAACCGGAAAGCAGTACGGACTTCTCGTTACTCCTTTAATTGATGAAAGAGAGGATCCGATTCGCGCAACCGAAGCAGCAGCGAAGTACTTAAGAAAACTTTATAGCGCTTATGAAAGTTGGGAGCTCGCATTTGCCGCGTATAATGCTGGGGAATATCGAATATTGAGTTCTATTATGAAGGGGGAAACAAGAAATTACTGGGAGCTTGCAGATAAAAAGCTTATTCCACCAGAGACTCGAAATTATGTACCAAAAATTATCGCTGCGATGAAAATTGCCAGAAATTTGGATAAGTATAATTTTGAATTGGCCCCTGAAAGTGAGAATATTATTTTTCCTGATTTAAAAATGTACGAAGTTAATTCTCCCATTCGCGTTTCAAGTATTGCGGAGGTAATGAATGTACCAAAAAGTGAAGTCTTAAAATATAATCCTCACTTAAAAAACGGAGTCACTCCGATGAATCAATCTTCATATGAAGTTTGGTTCCCTGATGTAAATAGTTATGAAACTCAGCGGCTCCTCAGTTCGCTCAAAAGAGAAAGGGGGAAATCACAAGCAATTGCTCAGCAGGTACCTAAAAAAACTTATAAAGTAAAAAGAGGTGACACCTTGAGTGGTGTATCAAGAAAATTAAATACACCCATGTATTTATTAAAAAAATTTAATAAATTGAGATCAAATAATATTTATGTCGGTCAGAGACTTAAGTATCGTTCGACAAGTTACCGTAGCGTTTCCAGTAAATCCTCTTTTTATAAAGTAAGGTCAGGAGATACCTTATCCAAAATTTCAAAAAGGTTTAATATAAGAATAAATAATTTGAAGAAATATAATAATCTTAAAAATAATAGCATATATGTTGGACAGAAAATTTACTTAAGTTCTAGCGATGATGAAAAAACTCATGTTGTCAAAAGTGGGGAGAACTTGACTCTTATTGCTCGAAAGTATGGGCTGAATATTTCAGACATCAAAAGAAAAAATAATTTGAAGACAAATAATATCTTTCCTGGCCAAAAATTAGATATTTAAAAATTAATCATTCTTGATTTTTACAGGACTTGCTTTTAACTGGAAGATCGCTTCTGATAGATCTCGTCTAATTTTCTTTTTTCTGATAAAGAAATAAAATGAATTTGAAAGAATATAAGAAAAAATACCTAAGGCTAATGTTATTCCTGCATTTTTTATTGTTATTGAAATAATAAAAATATTTTTTGAAATAATTTCAAAACTAGGTGCATCATTGCCAAATGAAATTTGAGAATACCCTGCAATGAATATAATAATTGAACATAGCGCACCCATTGGAATGTAGAGACCTCTCAAGAAATTCATTGAGGAAATGAGATCTTCATATTTTAATGATAAAAACCAGTGTTCCTCTTTAATAAGTTTATTCGTTATATTTGTAGAAGTTTCTCTTGAGGAGATACTCTCTTGAAGTAGATAGTCTTTTAACTTTGTGGCCAGTTTTAATGGGATATCGTTTTTGAAAAAGTCCGGTACAAGCTGTGTATTGTTCGCGGAGATAAAATTTAGACTAGTTTGAGGTATTTCCTTACCCGTGCTTCGGTGAAAATTTATATCTGATATGTGATTAAATATTTGTTGGGTAATCTTTTTGAAATTGGCATTTGTTAAAAAGATGACAAAGGAAAATACGATTTCTATCGAAATAAATAAAATTGTTGAGAATGTGATGATTGAAATTATAATTTCCAAAATTAAATCTCCCTGATTCTATCTGTTTGAAAAGATTTCTTTCTTAAAGCGATGTAGTTATCGATACAATGTTCAAAGTAGCATAGCTTTCCTTTTGAAACGATTGACTTGGATTGTGTTATCAATAGCTTTTTCAGATTTTCTTGATTCATTTCACTTGCGGTAAACCCTTGTGCCATTCGAAAAAAGTTTGCTTTTGTCCTATGCGTAGAAAATGTTAATTGGACAGAGGTCGCGTCTTTTAAAAGGTTTCCTTGCTCAATGATCCTTGCAGCTTCATCCAAATTAGATTTATTAAGATTAAAGACAATAATTTTTTCAGATTGAAAGAATAGTTGCTCATCAGTTTTTTGGGTTGGAGTACTATCTAGCACTTGGGCAATGTCATCGCTTATGAAGCGTAAACTTGAGGCCGTGATTGAAAGGTTTATTGCGATAACAGAGCTGATAATAAAAAAACCAACTGATATGCTCAGGATTATTGTTGTATAAATGGTTTTATCTTTTATTCTCATTTAGTTATTTTTCGGTTTTCGATTAAATTTTTTGAGAAAAAATCAAATTTCTTGAAAATTAAACTATAATAAATGGGCCCACGGATGGGTGCAGGAAGAATCATGGAAGAACTACAAGTTGCAAAGTCAGAACAAACAATTTCATTATTAAAAACAGAGTTAAATAATCAGAGAATGTTTGAGATTAATCAGCACTTAAAAAAGAAAAAGGAAGTTCATACAGTATGCTTAACTTCAATGACTTTTGATGCTGTCTTAACAGAAGCTATTGAAGGTCTTGAACATTATGAAATGAGGTGCTTATGGGAAATTTCTCGAGTGATTAATGAAGGTGTTCATGTGCACTTCTTCACCAAAAAAATTGTTAATCCTCAAGCAATAAATCATTTTTATAAAATATTTAATTTATCTACTAATCAAATAAATCGAATAAAATTTTATAGCGTAGAAGAGATTTTAAAAGAAAAAAACTTACCCCAAGATTTATCTGACTATGTTTTGAATAATCCACAGGTGAGAGCAGTATTTTCTGAAATATGCCAAAATAAAAACAGTTACCTTGAATGTTTTGTTTTGACTGAAAAAGAGCGCAAAGTTTCAGATGTATTTAATTTGCCAACATATTGGTGTCACGAAAATGTTGAGTATTTGAAAACGAAATCAGGAAATCGAAAAATTTTAAATGGCGTTACTAAATTGCCTAAAGGCCTCGGGGATCTCTATTCAATCGAACAAGTGGTTGCCTGTCTAAAAGCGTTATCCCACAAAACTCTTAATCGAAAATTTGTTATTAAATTAAATGACGGTGTATCTGGAGATGGAAATGGTTTCATTAAACTTCCAGCAGGAAAAATTAATGAACATACTATTCGTCAGAGCTTGATCGAAACTGACTATGTTTCCTCAAAAATGACGTATACAAAGTTCTTTAGAGAGTTTGCGAAAATAGGTGGAGTTGTAGAAGAGTTTATTGACGGAAATAATAAGCGCTCTCCTTCTGTCCAAATATTTTTAAAACCTGATAATTCATTTGATATTATTAGCTCGCACGAGCAGGTTCTCGATAGTTCGGGAGCGAGGTTTCTTGGCGCAAGGTTCCCTGCATGTGACTATCATCGAAATATAATCCTGAGAGAGGCCGGGAAAATTGCGAAGCGGCTTCTTGCAAATAAAATATTTGGCATCATCGGTTTAGACTTTCTAACGATTGAGTCAATTGATGGTTATGAAGCTTACTTAATAGAAATTAACTTAAGGAAGGGAGGGACAACTCATCCTTTCTGGACAGCAAAAGCAGCTCTTCATAATGCAAAGACTTGTCAAAAATCTGGTATGTTTTTGATCGCTGAAAAAGAGCGACGTATGTATCACTCTAATGACAATATAATTATACAGGACTTAGAAAAAACGAGATCATTATCTGAATTATTTAGATTGCTTGAAGGCTCGGGTTTGCTCTTTAGTGATAAAACTCAAAAAGGAGCTATTTTTCATATGGCCAACAGCTACGAGCCTATTGGAAAAATCGGTGCCGTTTTTATAGGTGAAACAGATGATGAAATTAAAATTTTAGAAAAAGCTGTTCTAAATTTAATTGGTTAGCGTGTCCTTTTGACTTGTGCGGTGCGTTTTTCTGTGTAAGAAATTCATTATGGATGTTCATCAATATAATTTTGATAGGGCGACTTTACATTTTGAATAATTATAATTACTTGTAAGCTTTTGAATTTCTGATAAAGGCTACTTGATGAAGCATTTTTATGCGATTTGTGCATTAGTATTTTTATTTTCTGTAAACGTATCAGCACTGGAAACAGATAATTTTCTGACATGGGGAAGAGATCTTAAATACTCCTCGGAATTGATCAACAATTACATTAATGGCCAGATCAAAACGGAGTTACAAAAAATTAATAGAAAAAA
>JAURQB010000070.1 GCA_030836365.1 Bdellovibrionota bacterium
ACAAAAAAGAAGATAAAAAAAATGGCAATAACACCATTCTTAAAAATGTTAATACTAAAGGGAACTTTTCGATAAACTCAAAGTTAATGAAGTCAAAAAAAGTAGAGAGGAAACTTAGAATTCGATCCACGGGAAGCTTTAAAGGTAAAAGAAAAGTAAGTAACAATGAATTTTCCGAATTTAAATTTAATGAAAACTCTTTTTTGAAAAAAAATAATCTTTTACAAGTTAAAGGATATTTCGCCTCTCATCAAAAAATACCAAATAGAGAAATTTTTAAACATTATAACGGTCAATATATATATGAAAATTCAGAAGGGTACTTAGAAAATATTTTTATGCTTGAAGGCGGCAATAGACTAATGATCTGGAGCGGGGAAGTTGTGCTTGAGGGAAGTGATCTTATTCTTGATGAATTAAAAAAAATGACAAGTGTGCAAGTCGTTAAACAAGTTGGTGGAGCGGTTATTTTAAAAGTTTTAGATAGAGAGGATTACTGGCAAGAAATCAACCAATTAGAAAATTCTCCGTATGTAGATGATTTACACTTAGATCTAAAAGCGCAGCGTCGTCATCAAATCTAGGACTTATTCTCAAAAAATATCTGAATAATATTGTAAAAATACGATTGCTCATTTATAACCCCCAACCAAGTCACTAATGGGGAATAGGCATGAAAATAGTCGCATTTATCTTAATATTCATTATCTCACTGGAAGGAAAGGCAGCGAACTTTGTTGGAACTTTTTGGGAGAAAAGCACTATTTGTTCTGATGGACCTTTATCATGTTTGCCAAGCGCAGTGGAAAAACCAACAGCATTTGAGTTTGAGTATCCCACACAAGGCACTCCGACTGAATTAGAAATTACAGGGAAAAGTTATACTGTTACATTATTCATGAACTATCATGTTGGAGAAATTGACTACTATACAATTCAGATGACGATCAAAAACTCAGATGATCAGATCGTTGCTCTTTGTTCTCGCTATGAGGCGGTTAGGACGATTGAAAGTGTGCCTGTTGGTAGTTGTGGTGGATCAGATCCATCTCGCAAAGATGTTCTCGCAGGTTTTACGATTTCTTTACCAAGCTTAGAATAACTCCCTGTCGCATTTTTATTTTATCAAAAGAAAAAGCCACATAATTTAACTCACATTTTGTCTATTGTTCCTTTTAGTTGATACTATTATTACTTATTTTTGTTAGAGGATCGAAAAAATGAATTACCTTCATACGATGATACGGGTATCGAATCTGGAAAGTACGCTTGAATTTTTTTGCGACGTCTTAGACTTTAGAGAAGTCAGACGATATGAAAGCGAAAAAGGACGTTTTACTCTCGTATTTTTGTGTGCGAGCGGAGATGAGTATTCCGCCGAAAAAAAATCACCTCTTCTTGAGCTGACTTATAATTGGCCTGGAGAAAATGGTGAAATTGAAGAGTATAATGGGGGAAGAAACTTTGGCCATGTTGCTTATCGTGTAGAAAATATCTTCGAGGTATGTCAGAGAGCAGTGGATAAAGGAGTGACAATTAATAGGCCTCCTCGTGACGGCCATATGGCCTTCATTAAATCGCCTGATGGTATATCGATTGAGCTGCTTCAGGCTGGTGAACCATTACGGCCAACGGAACCGTGGGCGTCAATGGAAAATGTGGGAAGCTGGTAGAAGTTTGATTTATTACTTTCTTTTTACGAATCGAATAAGCTCTTTGGTCCAAAAATAAACCGGGTGTTTTAATCTTTTTGCAAGGTCTTTGACCATTTCATTATTAGCTGCAGCTTTTTTAAACTCCCTAGACTTTGGTTCAATTAATCCGTTATTTTTTCCTAAACCTGGGACAAGGGTTGATAGTCTTTTAACTTGAGCGCCTTCTGCCCAGTAATCAGTAAAATCAGGTGTTGGAAAGTGAGTCGGAGAGTCTGTCCATGCCTCAATAAAGGTAATTTCACCTTGATTGTTGAAAGTAAACTCTTCATAGATATCAACTGGTTCATCATGCCCTTTATAAATAAATGTTACGTGACATCTACCAAACGGCTGAACATCAAAACCTTGGCAAACTCTATTAATTACTTCCGTTGGGTAAAGAGTCAGAAAAAAATCAAGTTTCATCATCCAAGACTTATATCCAGTTAATTTGAGCCACGGTTCCCATTCATAGCGAATAACACGTTTAGAGTAGGATGGTTTTCCCTCTTTTCTTCGCTTTGTATCCAAAGTGTTAAAGTAATGATTAGATTGCTCAGCGTAGTAACCCAAAGGATATGTGGGCCTTAAATTTGTAGATAGGGACTCACTTCCACTGACTTGATAACTTATTAAAAGAATAAAAAATAGTAATCTCATCACTAGGTTTAATGATAATAAACTGGTAATGACAATGGCTTTGTAAAATTATTATGGGTTACAATGTCGTTAAGTTATCGTTTTTATTACGATGGTATTTCAGAAATAAAATCATGAATGATCGCTGTCGCTTCATCTATCGGAGACTCTTTAATTAGTGTGTATTCAAGCGCTAAATTTTCAATCAGCCGTTGATAGATTTGCTCCTCAAGGCTCCCTCTATCTTCTGTTAGGTGAAGTGTGTTGATATTTTGGCAGATTGAATCAAGTCTCTGTATTTTAGATTGTTCCTTATAATAATTAATTCGATCTTTCTTGCTATCAAAACTTATATCATATTTTCCACCGATCAATGATTTCTTAATAATATTTATAAAATCTTTTTCACTGGAGATGTATCGATAAGCACTACTATCGTTAATAGGAACATAATGTCTCATGTTATTTGATTGGTTGAGAACAATGTAGAAAGGCTCGTTATTCATCTCTGTAACTTCAGAAATGATACCTTCGCCAAAACTCGCAGAGATAACTTTTTTGCCAATATTTTCATCAAGATCTGTGTTTGTCATAGTTCTTCCTTTTAACTAATTTAACACATTCGCTTCCTGATCGTTTTGGTCGGGAAAATTGTCCTAGTAAAAGAGAGGACCTAAGTCGGGAATAACCATCCTAGCATCATATTTAAGACCTTTGGAGTTACCGATTTTTTCTAATTGATATAATCCAACATTACGACCTTGTTCAATATCAAATGTTCGCTCTACCCATTGATGCATTAAGTTTGGCTCCCAAAAAAAGATGGGAATAGAGTTAGATGAATGATTTGCCCAGGATTTCGAGTTAATGCCTGCGGCCATTTTGAAAATTGAAGTTGAATCAGCGGTACCATTATAGGCATTCAAATCTTTGTTTGTTTGAAGTCTTCTTGACCAGTTTAGATAGTGCTCATCACCTAAAATACCTGCAATTTGCATGAAGCTTACGGCAAAAGCACTACAGCCAGCGCCTTCTTTTTTTCTTGGATTAAAAACCAACCCATAAACTTGATCTAAGTTTTCATTACGATAGATGGTTAAGTATGTTCTGAGTCGATGACAAGTAATTTCATTTATTTGATATTCGACCCAACTAATATCATCTCCTCCTAAGCGCTCTTTTATATCTCTTTCAAGCTCGTTTTGTGATTGAAGGCGTCCTTTCATTGGATAAAACATCACGCCGAGGCCAATTTTTTCTTTAAGTATCAATTCGCTGTCTTCTGTTTTGTCGGCCATGGACATACCTGTTAGCGCATAGAATGTTTCACCACATTTTAACTCAACGGCTGCATGGCCGATGGAGGATTTATAGGCATATTTCGAGGGCAGTATTGTATTTTTAATAACAGATCTCGCCAATTTTTGAGGTGTGCTCCAGTTAAAATTATAAGGGGTAGGAAACAAATAGAGCTTTAATGTATTTGAAGCGAATGATGTTTGTGAGAATGTGAGGGCACATAATAGGTAGACAATCTTCATGGAAATCCTTTTTAAATTGCTTTAAAAGGATACGAGTTAAATATAGTAATGACAAATATCAGAAGTCTTTTTTAAAATTGTTGCCATCCAGGAGAGATGCAAATAGCTAAGGTAAAACCTTGAAAGGATTTCATTACAGTCTGATTAACATTAAGATTATGTAAATAAAGCATGTCCTCGTTTGAAATTTCTTTGAACGGATAAAATAACTGGTATATTTTTTTGCTGTTTTTTATATTAAATTCACAAGAGCTATTTCCACATACTTTTGTCATTAATTTTTCTAGATATGAATTATCCAGATCGGTCAGTTCAAGACACGTTTTTATGGCCACTCCCAGTCTTCCTGGAGACTCAGTATAAGATGGTTTTGTTGATAAATCATTGATGGAATTACATTTTTTCTCTATGTTAATTGGCTTGAAGTACTCTGATGTTGCTCCTGAGTAAACTTCTTTTTCATGATGAAATAGAGTTTCGTAGGGATCACATGCCTCTGCGAAAAAGGTCCTATTTTTTTCAAAGTTGTTAATTACTAATTTCTTAAAATCACCTCGGTTTGATTCATCAGTAAATATTTTTTGAAGTTGCTTAATAATAAAATTTTTGTCTGCCATTCTAATTGTATTTCCATTTGATGAGAATGTTGTGAGTAATATCAAAAACATCATTAATGACTTTAGCCTTTTCATTACAGCTCCTCCTTTTTTAATGGAGGGTTTGGAGAAACTCTATTTTTTCTATCAACCTCGAGTAACTCCTCAATTTGTGCGTAAACCTCACTGAAGTTTTTCCCACTAGAGCTTTGCCCCCAGGTTCCTTGATAAATATCTTTGATATTATTGGTCATTTTATAGTCAATCTCACCAAGAACATGTGGTCTCTTTATCATTCCGGAAATAAGTGTCGTTGTGCAAGCTGTATTGCCATGGTCAGAACCTGATGCATCAACTCTTGGGGATCTCGAAAATTCACTCGTCAGATGAATAAGGGTATTATTAAAATTAGTTTGACCAATCTGTTGAGTAAAGTGATTAATAGAATGTCCTAATGCTTGGAAATATTTTGAGTAAAATAGGTGAGAAATCGATGCACCAATATCGTGGCCGTCATTACGTAACTTATATTTATATTGTCCGTTAAGTATTCCTCGTAGTTGCCCCGCTGTTAGTAATAAGCTATTTGTGATCTTGTTTTTAAAAAGTACCTCAGCTATTGATAAAGAAAAACACAAGTCAAAACAACAAGCGTTAAACTTTTTCCTCGCGCCTTCTGGGCTTCTTAAGATATCTCTAAAATCGCGAGAAAATTTTTCATTTGAAGCAAAATAATTGCTCGTTGGAATCTCATTAAAATTATCATCGAATTGATGGCTTTCTTGTTTAAACTCACTCGATGTTGCAGGATTAAAAAGAGGAGCATCATCAATGCCAGCAAGTTCTGTTCTCATTGATAACTCATTCACTTTCACATAACTAGCATACGCCTCAATAATTTCATCAATGATGTTCCCAACCTTGCGGCCCATGAGCTCTCTTGTTTTTTCCGATAGTTGATAGAGTTTTTTAGAGTTTTTTGAATAGCTTGTATCAACTTTTTCAAGGTGATCAAGCGCGCGTTTTATTCGAGCATCAATAAGTCTATCTTTTTCTTTTTGGTCAATGATAAGGGGAGCAAAAATTGATGTAGCACATTGGGATACTTCATCAAAGTTAGTCGGAAGATCATTAAACACAATTGGAGTTATGTTCAGTGGGTGATTAAATTCTACAGAGTGGTGAGCATATTGAATACTCGATATTGCGAGTTTGTTATTTTTTATTGATGTGATTGCAGCCGTTGATGGAATATTTGAAGTTGGTTGAAATGCTTTATAATAGCCACTATGAAAGGGTAAGCTTTCCATCCCACGCATGAAAATACAATGTTTGGCCAGATCACTTAGACTATTTTTTACTTCATTAAACTCAAATGATGAATTCCATACTTCTGGTAAATAAACTCCATGATGTTGCTTTAGTTCATAAATTGCTTTGATAACGCCATCGGGATTTGGGGTTTTTAATGCACTATCTCCAGTTGTATTTTTAAGGTATTTAGTAAAAACCATTGGGTTTGGAATCATCGAATTTTTTTGTTCCTCGTTTTGATAAAGAGGAAGGTCAAAAAACCACCGAGGCGGCCCTCCTGGCATACTTAAGCCTAAGTATTTAAAGTCATTTTTGACCAATTCTAGCGCTTCGTTAATTTGTGCGTAGACAATTTGATCAATTAAACTGAGAAAAAAAGAGGAGGATATACCAGCAAATCCTAATTTCTTAAGAAATTCTCTTCTCGTTCTCATCTTTTCTCCTTCTCTTTAATCTTTGATGCTTCTTTTATCCATGAATAAATCGTCTCAAGTTCATCTTCACTTAACGGAGGTTTGTTTTTTGGCATCTCTCCTTCTGTGATAGGTTGTTCGCAAAAGTCATGAGAAAAATTTGTCGCTCCTTTTAAGCTTTTAAAAGTTTTTGAATCGCAAGGATCACTGCTCACTTGGAAGTATTTATTTTCGCTACAATCATTTCCAAGAAAACAGGATTTAAAATTATCATCAATATTGGAATGACAGGAAGTGCAGTTTTTCTGAAGTATAGAAATGGATTTATTTGTTAACTTTTCAAAGTTTGAGACCTCTACTGACAATGAGCCATCTTCCTCTGTATTACTTTCCACTTGATCACATACAGTTGAATCTTCTTTTTGAATTTTTGTTTTGTATTGTTCTACGAAGTGATCTGATGAAATTATTTCAATGATGAGGTCTTTTATATCTTTTATACTACTTTTTTGATGAAAATTTTTTCCTAACTTTTTGATAAATTCAAATCTTTTTAAATTTTCTCTGTTGCTTCTTTCGCCAAACCTTAGAGGATTGGTGAGATCATTTCCTCCCTGCTCAGAGTTATAATCAGAAAATAATTGAACATTATAATTTGTGAGAAAGAAAAAATATTTCTTTGCTGCGCAGGCATAAAAATCAACTGTGCTTACTAGTATATCTCCGAGTTCCTCAACTCCTGCAAATGAAATATTTGTGCCTCCAACTCGATTTCCGTCAATGTCGTCATGGTAAAATGAGGCCCTAGGGATACTTCGATTAAAAAAAGTGTACCATGTTCTGCCTGATGCATAATTATTAATTGGAGACGTTGGATAATCGAGTTTAAATCGTCTAGTTTGGTGTAAAAGGTCTTCCGTGTCAGGATAAATTTTTTCGTTAAATATTAATCCTACATCGCTGTCAAAAACAAAGTTATTCTCAATCTTATCAAAAATTAGGTAATCTTGATCTGGAATGCTTTTCATTAAAAAATAACTACCTTTAACATAGGGGTGATATTCTACAGGTGATTGGTCAGCTGATTCCTTATTATAAGAGATAGTGTATTGCGAAGTTGATTGCTTCTCGTTTACGATCAGCGTATTGTCTTTTGCTCTGGTGGAGAATGAATTTAGTTGATAGTTTCTTAAACCTGCAGAAATGTTATCAATTGATAAGTGGCAATTGAGACATTTTCCATTCAGTCTGTAGGTGTGATCTTCTGGTATCTTTGTTGCATCCATTATTATTTCATCTCCTGGAATCCCAGGCGAAATATTGTGATTTATCGTGGGAATTGTGCGACAGAGAAAATCATTTAATACGCTTTCGGCCCACT
>JAURQB010000071.1 GCA_030836365.1 Bdellovibrionota bacterium
GAATCTAGGTGAGTTATATCAATTTTGTTCTCAGAGAGCTTTTTGTTGATTTTGTCCCACTCCAAAGCCTCTAGTTTATCTTGAATTAGGCCAAAAATTTCTTGTTTAACTTTATTCGCATAAGGGCCAACAACTTTCTTCTCCTCAATGCTCAAATCTTTCATAGACTTCATGGCTTCGGCAATAGCGCTCCCCTTGCCCATTACTTGTCCTTTAAGCCCTAGCACATCTGACTCTGATGTTGAGTTTGCGATCTTATCTTTAAATTCCTCAAACTGTTTTTTCATTTGCTCAATCATTACTTTTCCTCAAATATTTCAGCGTATTAATTATTTATTTTTTATGTATTCATAATATGAATTAAGCTCAGACAAATTCACCGTTGCCGTTCCACTTTTGCTAACTACCACACCAGCAGCTACATTAGCGATATAACCTGCTTCAAGCAATGTTGCCCCTGAACTCAAGGCCATTGCCATGGTTCCAATGACCGTGTCTCCTGCCCCTGAAACATCAAAAACCTCACTGGCGACGGTTGGAATAATTGATGCTTTTTGATCAACTGACGTATCAAACAGCGCCATCCCCTCAGGGCCGAGCGTTATGGCAATCATTTTTAACCCAAGCTTATCGACAAGGATATTAATCATGTCCGAAACATTCGTGCTGGAATACCCAAGAGAGTGTACCAGCTCCTTTGCTTCACTTAAATTTGGTTTTAGAAGGCTCGCCCCCTTATAAAATTGAGCAGGCTTACCTCTTCCAGGATCAACCGCGGTAAACTTATTTTTGTTATTAGCAAGTTCGATAAATTGATTTGTGGTTTGTTGGGTAAAAAGCCCTTTTGAGTAATCCTCGAGAATAACATAGTTAACACTATCTAATTTACGCTCGAAAGCTTCAAGCACAGTCGCTAAATTCTCATCAGAAAAAGAAGGACTTTCGTCTTCGTAATCAACACGACAAATTTGTTGTCGAGACGTGAGAATTCTTTCCTTAGAAATAGTTGTCACATCTTTTTTTATAACGAGTTGCTCTAAGTTTACTCCCTCACTTTTCATTAAGTCCTGAAGTGTATGCCCTCTTTTATCATCTCCGATAATGGCAACGAGAGAAGATTTTCCTCCCAGCGAGTAAATATTGTGACAAATATTGGCGGCCATTCCCAGTTTTTGTTCCTCTTTTGTCACTCGTAAGACAGGAACAGGTGCTTCTGGGGATATTCGATCAACAGCACCATATATATAGTAATCTAGGCCAACATCACCCAAAACAAGAATATCATTTACGTTTTTAAAATTTTTAGAAATTGCGCTAAACCGTTCAGATGAAATGAAATCCACGCCTAACTCTCCTTCGACGAATTTGTTGCCGAGTGTTGTATGACCTTTCTATCGCCTAAAATCAATGAATAATGCTCGAAAACGTCTTTTACTTCAATTTTTCCCATACAGTCATAATAAGGACATTTTCTTTCCGCGCAGAAACGCTCTTCTCCACAGACAACATCTGGGTAGATGACGTGGTGTTTTTGACCAATGTCAAGGGGGCGCCAACGATAGGCTGATTGCGTTTTAATTGGCGAAAAAATACTCAAATATGGTGTCCCCATAATTCCAGCGATATGAGTAGGGCCAGTGCTTCCACCGATATAACAATCAACCGACCCTAAAATTTTGATATAATCGCTAAGGCCGACATGACTACCATCAAGAAAAAACAAGCGATCTTCAGGATTATTTAACGTACTAGATAATTGCTCTTTAACGACCTTAATGTATTCTGAGTCACTTGGAGTGTAGCTAAAAATAATGCAGGCATCGGGGTATTTCTCTAAAATGAGCTGCCCAAGTCTGGCATAATTACGCGCTGACCAATTCAAACTATGGCCTGTCATTCCTGGGTGAATAATTATCTTACGGGAAGATTCTTTAAGCTCAGGAAATTCTTTGGATAAAATTCGCCTACCGTCTTTTTGAAATTTACCCTTATTACTTTTAAAACCATGCAGAACGTCAGGTAGTTTATCGTGGGAATATGCGGGTAGAAGCGGGTTTAACAAACTGAGATTGTATTCGCTCTCGTGCATTAATGCCAAGCTACGACTCTGAGAAACGCCCTGATTAAGAAAAAGCCAAGGTAATAATTTATGCTTTAGACCGTATCTTATTTTGGGCCCAAAGAGATACGCGGCCATGCTTCCCCATTTGTTACCGCCAACATCAACATAAACATCAGGCACAAAATCTTTAAAAATTTTGCGAAATTCAATTAAGGACTTTCCCGCGCCGGCCTTTTGATCTATTTCATAAACCTCTGAAATATCTTCTCCAAGTTCAGTAACAACTCTATTTCCGCGCCGAACAATAAAAGCGGTTTTCGAATTAGGAAAATTAATTTTTATCCATGAGGCCATCGGAAGAGTTAAAATTAAATCCCCTATTGCATCAGATCTGTTTATAAGAATTTTATCCATTTAACTCACGCGGGCCTGTAGAGATTGTTCAATTTCTAGAATTTTTTCAATGACCTCATCAATCGTATAATGATCCGTGAGAATTTCCGTCGCGTCACTCGCCTTGATAAGAGGCGCAAGCTCTCTTTGGGAGTCTCGTTCATCCCGCTGCTTAATATCTTTTAGTAACTGCTCAATCGACACGCTTTCACCTTTTTCTGCGAGCTGTTTTTGACGACGATGAGCTCTTACCTCATCTGTCGCGGTTAAAAATATTTTGCAGTATGAATTTGGAAAAATTACCGTGCCAATATCTCGCCCTTCCATCACGCAACTTTTTTTCTCGCCGAGCTCCTGCTGGAAATTCTTTAGGTATTCTCTAATAAGAGGAATCTTCGAATAACGAGAGGCGATATCTGAGACGTGATGCTGACGAATATCACTTGTTAAATTTCGGCCATCAATTGTAATTAGATCGTCATCGGATCGACCATATTCAAATTTCATATGGTCAAGCTCTCTTGAGATTTGCTCAATTTCACCTACTGAAATATTTTTCTCATTCAAATGAAGGCCAATTCCACGAAACATGGCACCAGTATCAATATAAATACTTCCCAATTTAGCTGCGACCATCTTTGCGATAGTCGACTTACCACTTCCGCTAGGGCCGTCAATAGCAATTACTTTTGAATAATTCATTTTCACTCTGTCCTAATTTTTTTTGTGCAACGGATAATAGCACAAGATATTTCCAAGCGTAAACATTCAATTATTTTAGATATCCATGGCCAAGGTACCTACCTATCTATTAACCTTACGGCCAATCAAAATTACCATTAACGGGAAATTCTAAATGAATCTTTTAAAAGACGAACTTTCACTATATTTAAATCAACACGCAGAAAATCCAGTTCACTGGAAGCCCTATGGAAAAGAGGCTTTTGAAATAGCAAAAAATGAGAATAAACCAGTTTTTATCTCAATTGGTTATTCTTCATGTCATTGGTGTCATGTAATGGCCCATGAATCTTTTGAAAATGAATCCATTGCAAAATTACTGAATGAAAATTTTGTCTGTATCAAAGTGGATAAAGAAGAATTTCCAGAAGTTGATACATTTTATCAAAAAGCGTGTCAGGTTTTTACAGGTGGAGGTGGTTGGCCACTCAGTGGTTTTTTAACTCCTGAGGGTGACCCCATTTTTGTTGGAACTTATTTTCCTGCACAAACGACTCAGCAGAATGTTCCAACCTTTCCCCAGCTAATAAATGAATTAAGTGGCGCATTCACCAAAGATCCGCAGTCAGTTAGGGAAACAGCAAAAGAGTTAACCAAAAATATTACTGAAAACAAAATAGAAACACCTGATGTAGAATTTGAAGGACATTTCCCCCATCCATCCATTGTTGCCAATGCGATCAAGCAGTTTGCGGATGAAGAAAATGGAGGATACGGAGAGGCACCAAAGTTTCCTCAATTTGGATTTTACGAATGGGCCGTTGAGCATATTGCTCAAGGCAATATCCCCATGGAGCTTGGCAATCACCTGATTCAGTCTATTGAAAAGATGTTATGTGGCGGGGTCTTTGACCATGCAAGAGGAGGTATCCACCGCTATAGCGTCGATGAAAAATGGCTCGTGCCTCATTTTGAAAAAATGCTCTATGATCAAGCAGGTTTGTTAAAGCTGCTGGCAAAATTTAGTCTTATTCACCCCTCTCCTCTCGTCTATGACGGAATATTCAACACATTAAACTATCTTGAAAAAGAAATGCTTGGAACAGATTTATATTTTCTAAGCTCACAAGATGCTGATTCAGAGGGACAAGAGGGATTCTATTTTACTTTCACCCAAGATGAATTTGAGGACATCATTAATAATGAAGAACTCAACCTTTCAGGAGATGATATTACATTAATCAAAAAATGGATTCCCATTCAAAAAGAAGGAAACTTTGAAGCCGGTTTAAATGTCATCTCTCTAGATCACTCCCACTTAAGAGAAACGTTTAACGAAAAAAACTGGGAAACAATTAGAAAAGTAAGAAGAGCATTATTAGATAACCGGAGCGGCCGTATACCTCCGCGGACAGATCAAAAAGGTATTGCAGCATGGAACTTTATGCTTCTCACAAGTATTTGCGATGTTATCCAGTATGTGAACATTCCCCAAATTAAGCAGTATGCATCTACAATACTTCGAAAAACCCTTGAGCCAGTTTTATCCACGTTTACCAATGTTCAGGAAGGAAAAACCAAACTCATTCATACAACAAGTAAAAAAGAAAAAACTGATTTATTAGAAGATTATGTTTTCTTTTCGGAACTAATGCTCAGAAGTTACGAAGTAAGCGGAAATGACGTGTTTAAGCAAAATTTAAAAAATGTTTTAAATATGATTAAAAATGAGTTTTTCAAAAATGGAGATTTATTTACGCGTAATCTTGAACAAACAGCTCCGCTGCCAAATCTCACCTGTGACCTTTTTGATCAATCTTACCAATCTCCGCTGGCGACGCTAGTCAAAATCGCTCGCCGTTCTCGAGTGCTTTTTGGAGATAATCAGATTTTTGAAGAACTTAATGAGACCATCTTAAAAAGTTTGGCAAATAAAACGCTGCAAAACCCCGTTTATCACGGAGAGGCGCTAAATGCTTTAAGCTACCCGGATCAATTTTATCAAAAGATTACTGTTCCGAGAAAATGGCTCGCAGATGAAAAGTACATCAAACTGATGCAAAGCCTTATGTCCAAAGTTGTTTTAGATTACACCGATGAAGAGTCATGGTCTCTATGTGATGTAAAAAGTTGTCTTTTTACGGGAACAACAATGGATGAACTACTTGAAAAAGTGGCCCCGAAGCAAGAAGAAAAAAAATAACGATGGCCTTACCGATTATCATCGAAGCCGTTGGCCGCTTGCCTGGACCTCTTGCGGCCTCGATGCTTCTAAGACAGGGATTAAAAGTCGTCAAACTGGAGGAGATAAATAGACCAGATCCATTTTCAGGCAAAGTCGACACCTATATGGGCCCTATGTTTAATAATTGGTATCAAACAATGAAAGAGGGCAAAGCACATTTAAAGATACTGGATGGAGATCAAACTTTCATTGATCAAATTGAACGATTAATTTGTGATCACCAAGAAGTTGTTTTCCTTAGCGGAGAAAAAAAATGCCCACTTCAATTAACAATTGAAGAGTTAAAAAAAATACTCAACCATAAAAAGATAAAGTGGGCGCATATTAAAATCGCGAGCGATGAGGCTGGCACACCTTTACATGACTTGGACCTTGCCACATCTGTAGGTTTAGTTAATAACGACCAAAAGACACCGCTACGATATCCAGTTGTTGGTATGCAATTTGCGGCATTAATTGCACAACGATGTTTAACTATGGCGAAAGAAAAAACAATCGACACACTATATTTTGAAAAAGAAATAATTGATCTTTATAAATGCCTGCCACAGGAGATGACTCCGTCACCAATTCAGGGTCAAGTTTTAGGCTACAATACTTATAAGATAAAGGATGGGCGTATTTCCTTAACTGCCCTAGAGAAAAGGTCTTGGGTTAATTTTATCAAAACACTAAGTATTCCATTGGCCGAACACGATCGCTTTCTAAAGTCGGGAACACCTCAAGAAAAAATTTTGCAAAAAGTACTACAAACGGTGACCATTAATTGCCTTGATCAAATGGTAAAAAAAGGCGCAAGATGCTTTACTTACTTCAAGTGATTTTTATCTAAACTCTTCAAACTCATCTGACGCAACTCCGGCCAGACTTCCCTCACTACTAAATAAGTTGGCCTTCATCAGGAAGTGGTATTCAACATCACTAGAGCTATATATAACCTCTGGAATTATTGATCTCCGAGCAGGATCAGTAGAGAAATTCCAATCTGCATTGTAGTAAAGAACGTCTCCTCTCTGCACGTCATGTGGATTTTTAATATAGATGGTATTCATCTTAAACGTTTCTACCCATTTTGTGATGTCTTTTGATACTCGATAATTGATACCGGCCATCCCCTCTCCCTCTTGCGCCCTAATGGGAATTCCCCTTGGCTGAAAAACATTGCTATACTCTGGAATCTCATAGTAAATAAGCATCTTTCGGGGGAGAGATTCATCAATTTTTTTAATAGAGGGGTTAAGCTTTTGAATATCATAAGCACGCATGTGATCCATATATAGCTTAAAGGAGACTAGTCTTAAACTCTCTCCTTCCGCAGCTGTTTGATAGATTCCTATTTTTCCAACATGTTTATTTTTAAATGAGTAAAAATATTTCCTTCTTAGTAAATCCCACTTCATTCTTTTGTTTTGGATCGCCAACATTCTGGTCACAGAGTCATCCGTAAAACGCCCTGCTTGCGTTTCCTCGGCGATATATTCAAGTGTCCATTGCTTTTCTTTTAAAGTGAGTATTTCAATTTCGTTCATTTTATCCAGCGCTGGTTTCACGTACTGAAAAGAGGGCTTAGAGCTTATGTACTGCTGTGAGCTACATGCACTAAATAAAAAGAAAGCTAATAATAGAATTAAACGCATCATCTATAGTCCTTTAACATACGACCTTATCGGGCATTTTTATTAAGCTTTTAATGACAACTTTTTTTGCTAGCTGAAATTTGTTTACAGTTACGATATTTCCGTAATTTATGAGTGATTTAAATAATTCCTATATAAATTTCTTATTAATAAATATGATAGTAAGTGTCGATAAAGGGGACAGTTTGTTGACATGGAGAAAAATTGAAAAACTCTCTGATAAGAATTCTATGTATTGCACTTCTAGTGTCTTCTTTCCCCTTGCTTCCAGGTGGAGCTATTGCCAATTCCTGCACCTCCGAACATCATCAAAAAAATTATGAAGAATGTGACGGCACAGAAGATGATAACAAGGCCCTGGTATGGGATAGTGAGAAATGTCGTTGTGTAGAAAGTGAAAACTCAAACGAGATGAACAATGCATACAATGCCTGTGTTACAGATTCCGACGGCACTGAAAAAAATGGCACAGATCAAGCACATTGCATGATGGATAATGCCCTTACCTCTGCCGGTCTCTCTAATTGTGGAGGACTCATGGAGGGATCTGATACTGATGACAGTATCGAACATTCTGAGGATGCAAACGTCGATCAATGCATGGACTCTCTAGGCGCAACTAGCTTGAGTAACTATAGTGGAGTTGAGACGTGGCAAAATAGATTGTCCATGGTCAATATGCTTTTATCAATTATCATGTGGGTCGGAAATAGAGGAAAGACGAAGGACAACGGAATGTGTTCATCCACAGCATGGATGACTGCAGCCTCCATCGCCGGTATTGCCAATGAATTAGTAAACTATTTTTTCTTTGAAAAAAAGATGAGACAGCTTCAAGTAGACTTTTACGATAAAGTTCTATGTGACACGACTCTAAGCGAGGTCAGTACCAGTTACTCCAGTTCAATATCATCAGACTTAGAAACTGATGTATCTGACGGATGTGCGGACAAGGACCCCTTTCAAACACAATCAGAAGTTTTTGACTTTTTATACGATGAGAGAGTTTTCGCTGCAGAAATACATAAGAAAAAATCTATCGCCTACGGAATATTAGCAGGCATTTACCTAACTGCAATAATTGCTGCCATTGTACAAATAGGAGGAACTTATGGAACAGGCGCAGCAACGCCATGCTACGTTGAACGAGGAGCAAGCCATAATAACAAAGATTTATTTATCGAGAAACTTGTCGGTATCCTATCTGGAATTTTCGCACTAAAAAAGGCTTTTGGAGCCGAAGAGAATGAAAAAACGACTTACCAAAACAATTTAACGGGCGGAAGTTTAAGTGGAATAGCTCACTTTTTTAAACAGGATAAATATACGTGCCGTCCAGATGAGTTAGGACAAGCGGAATACGCGGAATGTATGAAATGCTTGCGAAATACGGTTTACCCAGATGGAAGTGATAATAACCCTACTGAACCAGGGGGAGACTGCTCTAAATTTGCAAAAGATGTGAGCCTTTGGCTACCTTTGAGTCTTCAAATACTTGCTGGTATAGGTGCTTATGGAGTTGGTTTATTTTTTTACGAAGGTTTTGGTGCCGTGCTGTTTGGCCAGATACTTCTCTCTTCCGCAGGTTTGGTACTCTCTATCATAAGCGCGATAAATAATTATTTCTCGATGCAAGAGGCGCAAGCGCAGGCAGCGGCCATCGAAAATGTTTCGGAAGAATTTCTAGATGCAATAAGTTTGTACTGCCCTAATGGTAGAGAGGATCCAGAAGTTCCTGAATGCTACTGCATGCAAGAAGATGGTGAGCGAAGAACAGATAGAGAAAATTCTGAAACATGTCAAAACATGTACGCAGAGATGGACCAAAGATTTCAAATAGAAAGTCAGGATTTAATTCTAGGCCAAAATACTGCACGCTTAAGCTGTGTCACGATTGATGGACAACCTGACCCTGAGTGTAACTGCCAAAAGTTTACTGATGGGAAAACTGGACGAAATGCATGCTTTCAAGTGCCTCTTGCCACAGGAAGCCTCGGAAACATTTTATCTGGGACTGGAGTTGATGAAATAATCAAGGACGCTAATATTTTAACGGGAAGTGATAGTACTGGCAGCCTTGGAAGCAACTCTAACTTGTTAGGAGCAATAAACAAGTTAACTAATGTAGGAAAAAAATTACTTAATAACATAAACAATAAATTAAAAAAGAATGGCACAAAAACAATTGATGTAAGCGCTCAAAAAGTTGCTGCAGTTATGTCTAAAATGAAAACCCCTGCGCTATTAAAATCATTAAAATCAATTAGTCCATCCACTAATCCAATTTCTGAACAGAGAGATGCAATTCTCAAAAAAGCGAAGAATAAGATCAAGAAGACGAAAGCAAGTTTCTCAGGAGGTCAAGGTTTAAGTTTTAACAAGGCAAAAGGCAAGAAAGGTGGAATGAACTTTGACTTTGACGCTAACGGCGGTGGAAATAAAATGAAAAACTTTATGGATAAAAAATACAGATACAAGAACGATGACATCGTGAAAAATGATAATGCCAGCATTTGGAAAGTAATCACTAATCGGTATAATAATAGTGGATATCCTCGACTGTTTGAGGACTAACAAAAGAACTAGTCATGCTAAAAAAAACTTATGAATATCTTACCGGCAGATACCACCCAGATCTTGTTCCTTGCCAGCAATCGGAGATGAAACTCATTCATCACGAAATGGTGGATCACCTAAATGAGCTTGCTAAAAGTTTAAGTGATTCAGGGTTTGATCTGTTCATTTTGAGTGGATATCGCAATCACTTGGATCAATTAAGAATATGGAATGAAAAAGTGGAAGGGCAGCGGCCTATTCTAGACGATGAAGGCAATGCCATTGACATAAAACTAATGTCTGATGAAGATATTGTTAAAAATATTTGCCGATGGTCTGCCATTCCGGGAGCGAGTCGTCACCACTGGGGAACTGATGTCGATATCATTTGCAAAAATTCAATTCCATCGGAGGATTATAAAGTTCAATTAACCCCTGCTGAAGTCCATAGCAACGGTATTTTTGGAGCATTTCATCAAAAACTTGATGAGATATTAGAGAGTAATTTAAATTTTCATCGCCCTTACAAAGAAGATCTTGGAGGAGTTTCGCCAGAAAGGTGGCATCTTAGCTACTCGCCTATTTCGAGTGATCTTTTGAGTAAGTACACCATTGAAATTTTTGAAAAAAATATAATTGAAACAGACATTCACCTTAAAGAAGTTTTGCTCCATGACTTAGAACACTTTTATGAAACGTATGTACTAAACGTCTCTCCTGGCGCCCAAAACACTTAACCATTCGTCAGTGATGTTGATCAGCTTTCTCTTGTTAAGATCGAAAAGCCCAATTTCAAAAAGGGCCGTGCTGGCCAGTTCATTATGTTCAGTGATGATTTCTTGATAAAACATAACCACTTTTTTATTTTTAATTTCTTTAAGCTGACTTTTTATAATTATGTCGTCACCTAGCTTTAACTCACGTTTAAAGCTCAAATTTACATTTAATAATACCGGGCCTATTTTTTCTTGTTGAATTTTGTCTACTTCCCAATTTCCTTGATTTAGGATGTCCCACCTCGCCTCTTCATATAGCACCAGATAAGAGCTGTTATTAACATGGCCAAAAGAATCAATATGAATGGGAAGAGTTTTAGTCTTATAGTGAAATTGTTTATGTATGTTCATCTCTGAATGTTAAAAAGAGGCGACGAAACACGCAAGATAAATTTTAATCATTACGATTACATAAAATTTTAAGCTCCAATAATTACGCCACCTGAAAACTATTAGCAGAGCTAAAAAATATATATGAAAACAACACCTTAAAGCTTCATTAATACTTTTCTAACAATTATACAATGTAGATTTAACACGATCCTATTTACATTATGTGCTTCATGAGGGAACAAGGCCTTATTAAATTTTTAGATTAAGTCAACTACAGGAGATAAAATGAGATCTTTAATTTTTACAATTTTATTAGCTTTTAACGCAAACGTATTCGCTGGCGAAACACTTGAGTTAGGTCTTTACACACCTGCAGACGGTGGAGCATGTGCATATGAAGTAGTTAAGCAAACTAACGACGGCGTTGTTATTATTTTTAGAAACAACCCAAAAAATGAAACTCCAGTAATCAACTGTCCAGTTGGTGTTGATTATCCAATCGGCGCAACAATTGTAGACTCTAAAACATTTGTTGATGTAAGAACAGGAAGAGAGTTCAACTACTACGGGCCAGCAAGAAATGAAGCAGCAGCACTTAAGTTAGGTCTATACCTACCGGCTGATGGTGGCACTTGTGCTTACCAAGTTGTTAAGCAATCAAAAGATAGCATTGTTATCATTTTTAGAAATAATCCAACATCAAATCGTCCAGCAACATGTGCAGTAGGTATGGATTACCCAATTAAAGCAAAAGTTCTAAATGAAAAATCATTCATTGACGTAAGAACTGATAGAGTTTTTAAGTTCCATAGCGAATTCTAATTACAGATTAAAATATCTTTGATGAGGCCCCTCTAGTTAAGAGGGGCTTTTTAGTTTGGAGCTAAAATTATTGAGGTATTGACTCATTTCTTTGAGAGGAAGACTCTGGAGTTGGAGACGCAGGAACAGATGGATCCTCTACATGCCTTCGAGATGAATCTAAAACAATTGGGGATAAATCGTAGGAGTAAGAACCTATATTTTCACACAATTTAAGCATATCGTCTTTATAGCTTTTGGCCATCATTTGATTAGCGTTATCGATACACTGCTGCTTTGTAATTTGATTTTTAAAAAATTCGTAACACTTTTTCCTCGCCATTGATGGTAAGGGAAAGCGAAGAAAATTATCCGCTTCAAAAACACATTTTTCCCATGAAAGAGAGTTTCTATAATCGGCCATGCAATTCATTCGCAATGCGATAATATCGTCGGTCATGAAAATATAATCGGCCGCAGTGAAACATTGTGTAGCGGAAATTTTTTGTTCGAAGTGCTTCAAACATTTATTAACTAGAATTGACACCCTATCAGCTTTAATATGCTTAGTTGACTCAAGGCACTCTTCAAAAGAGATTTTATCTTTAAAAAATTCAAAACAACTTCTTTCAAGATCATATGCGTCGGCAAGAACATGATTATCAAAAAGGTATTTACTTGCTTTATAACAGCTATTTACAGATAAGCGATCTTTGAATTGATCGAAACACTCGCTTGCTTTAACATCTTTTCTCAAACGAAAAATTGATGCTTTTTTATAATCATTTTTGACTTTATTCATGCATTTATCTAAAGAATCAAAGTTTCGAGCAAGTAAGGAATTTGAATAAATAAATGTAAAAACCATTAACAAATACTTCATAATTTAACCTTTTTTACCTGAAATTATTTCGGCAAAAGAATTGAAAAAAATTAAATCAATAAAAATTATTTTTTAAAAATATCTTTGGCGCACTCATTAACCAAAAGATCTAAGTATCTATAATTTTTTTCACTAAAATTTACGATCTTCCCATATATGAAGCTTATATTTCTCTCATTATTGCTAGTAGCCACACCTGTTGGGGCGGAGGACACATTTTTTGATGTCCAACCTTATGAAGGAAATACCTCTCCAGTTAAAAGTATAGTGAACTCCAGTCCAATACAATCCCCCTCATCTCTTGGTCAACCTCCCGATCCATGCCCAAAGGCTCATCTACAAGCAGAGACAATTACAATACCCGCGAGACACCAACAAAAGGGGTTTCGTTTTATATATGAATTTGCAACGAACAGAACTGCAGCTCCAGGTACATCTGCGACAGATTGCGCATCGATATTATCTCCCGTTCAGGCCCAGGCAGACGGAATACTGAAATCATTGGTAGATAACTCTTCAATTAACTCCATGGAATATTATCAATTTATAGTAAAATCACGCACGAGTGGATGGAGTGATTTACAAAAACTTTGTTTTACTTCAACACATGCAGAAAATTTTTCAAATTACTATACCGAAAATATGCCCAGAGATGGCATTGGTAATAGGATTGGATCGGATGAATTAATTAACAATTATCGCGCTGGGGAAAACGGTGCTTCAGACGCTAGCACTGGAGTGTGCATACAGATTCATAAAGCAGCAGCAGACGTTGCAAAGTCAATGGGAATAAAATGCGGAACTACGATTGTTCAACAAGATGCTCCTGATAACAATGCTGGAGGGATAGCAATAAGGGACGTTAATACTAGATTCATGCATGCTGTAAATATTTGTAAAAACCCTTCATCTGGAAAATACTTCATTATCAACTATGGACGTATTCATGAGATTGACGCCAACTCTTATCAAGAAGCGATTGACCAAGCTAGCCTTGTTACCGGTAGCGGAAACTTTGCCGGTAATCAAATGACTTGTATAAGTGAAACAGGTTATAATATTGCAAATTGTAACCACGCCTACCTTCCAAGAGATACTCGTTGGATTTTGGCAACAATTGACACAGCAGTCGCGAGTTTAAGAGAAGGCAACTACATAAGATCCAATAACAGAGGGGACCTGAGTGCATCGTTTTCCTTATCATCAAGCTCAAGTACAAGGGAATTAGATGACGGTTTTATTCGCGAGGAGGACGTCACTCACGGCGCTATCCTGACTGGTAGTATGTATAAAGGACAAAGAAATATGTTCCTCTCAACTGGTTACGGAAGAATTACAGATGAAAAATATACGCGCGAAGGAGAAAGAACCCCAACAAGCATCACTCATTCTCACATGTATGCAGGGGCTTATTTGTATGATACTCCAATGTATCTTCCCTACGATAATCCAGTTGAAAATACACATAATCATTCAGGCTTAATCTTTAGATCAAAGTCTGATTATGAACGATTTTTCACCGAAAGACTTTCATTAAGAATGGACATTGAACATGCCATCGGAATAGGCATGGCAACTGCATATAGACCTGGTGCCGTTTTTGACCTTGGCTACACAAACTTAGGAAAAGCTGAGCTAAATTATAAAACCTCTGGAGGTGACTTTTCTCTAGGTCAGACAGGTTCCTTATTAACAGGAAATCAAAACAATCTACCGACCCTGTACCTAGGACAATCGACTCTCGGCCATCACATAAGCTATCGAAACCCCAGAGGAGACCTCTCTATTCAAAACACAGCAAGGTACCACTTAATGTATGGAGACACGACATCTGCAATTGATAACAATACAGAAATTCAAGTGAGGCCAATGGAAAATATTTCAATAAGAGGAAGTTATCACATTGGCTGGACAGGCGATTCAGAAGATTTATTTTATGATGCCGGTATCTGGCAAGAAGGTCGAGTGAATATAGGTTATGTTAGTGACGATGGTGAAATTGAAATTACCGGATATGTTGAAGGCTCC
Organism: Bdellovibrionota bacterium; assembly: GCA_030836365.1. GTDB lineage: Bacteria > Bdellovibrionota > Bacteriovoracia > Bacteriovoracales > Bacteriovoracaceae > UBA1511. The sequence continues at coordinate 14,396 of JAURQB010000071.1, forward strand.
ACAGGACAAATGCCCGCGCAATTTGGAGAGGGTTTAACAATAGAAGACAATCCTCTTCCAGAAAGAACAATACCAGGCTTTGGAGGGGGCATTCAGCTTAAAATATCTCCTCAAGAGGACGATATTTGATTTTCTAATTACTGGCCTTCGTTTTTACAGGATTACTCTAGTCTTGAAA
>JAURQB010000072.1 GCA_030836365.1 Bdellovibrionota bacterium
AGTATTATTGAATATTTTTCAAATGTATCCAACTCTTTGTTAGGATTCGTAATATATTTCGGAGAGTTTGTGCATGCTGTATTTGAGTAACTAATTACTTTAATCCCTAAAGGTCTTTCTGAAAGAGATTTTTCATCCTCGTCGAGGATTCCGATTTTCACCCCTTGTGATGCACGAGAAATAACAAATTCACCATTGCCCCTTATAATTTGCTCACCTTCAGTCTCAAGATCAAGAAGTTCAATGGTAGGAATTCCTTTTTTCTGCACCTTGAGAGGGATAATCGAGCATTCTTCGCTTTCCTCCACATCTGAAATAAACTTGGCCGAGTACGTGCAATATTTAGTAGCAGTACACGTGGTAGAAAAAGTGGCCAGTTGATTTTCACTAGAGAGTGCTTCTGACGTCAGAGCTGAGCCAGAACAATCACCTGTGCCGTAAAATTTAACATCCCCCGACGGTCCTAAAGTATTTGTGCTGATCTCAAATGATGTTTGATTAACGAGATATAAATTAGTGTTGTTGTTTGAGATAACGCCCTTGTCTGAAACAATTAATATTGGCACATCAGGCTTAGGTCTTTCATAGTGAGTAACGCCCTCTGAGCATGGACCTCTATTGCCGGCGACATCCACAAATTGAGTGACAATAAGTAGGCCTTTGTTATTTCCATCTGTATTTGCGGAAATCATTTTATATATTTCTGTTCTGCTCAAGTTTTTATTAAATGAGATTAAAGGACTAAGTGAAATACTTTTAGAGTAATCAGCGTCAACAAGAGGTCTATCGCAGTTTGCTTCATTAATGTCGTCTGTTGTTAAATCATCTTTAAACAATAGAACTTTAGATACGCCACTTAACTCACCCGTAACTTCTATACTAAAAACCTCTTTGTCGTTAACGCTGTTTAAGATTTTAACAAAAGGTTTTCCCGGAGCGGTTGTATCCTTTGTCATATTATAATTAGGGCCAATAAATGAATAACATTTTGATTCGACTCCATTTCTTTCGTATTTTACAGTTGGAAAGAAACTCCCTTCATCAATACTCGAAGATTCACGATGAAAAGCGAGACTAACAGGTGAAGCACCAGGAATAATTACGTCACTGTCACTAGTTGCGAGAGATGTGGAAATGTCGTCAGCTGTAACGGTGAAGCGATGTGCCTCATTCCAACTCTCTCTCGCAGGTGAGACTTGGCAGTCCCGGTCAGGAAAAACATTGATGATATCCCCTGCTATAAACTGGCCTTCAAAGTAAAAATTTAATTTTCCAAATGAATTTGGTGTTGTCACTTTCGCTCTTTGCTCTTCAGATTTAGCCAACTCCTCGCTCCAGCTACTTAATACTGCTTCCAAAGTATCCGTGTCTGATACGTCATACTGAAGCTCTCTTACGTCATACTGAAGCTTTCTAACTGAATTACCAAATATATCATCAAGAGTTGGCGTCGCTTCGGTAATGACTTCTACATCCACGGCAGTAGAGGCTTCTTCTTGCTCTCGTTTTGCTTCTGCCTCGGCAGCTGCAGCAGCTTCCGCGGCTTCTTGGTCTGCTTGCTGCTTTTCTTTTAACCCACTTGAACCCATCTGCTGAACGTCTTTAGGTAAAAATTCATCCTTCGGTACACAACTAGTGAACAAGCTAATAAGAAGCGAATAGGTAAAATAAAATTGAATAACTTTAATCATTTCATCCTTCTTATCGACTGAAACCCCTAGTACTTGACTATTTTAATTCTTGGGCCATTATAATTTTAGCACTTGAATTTACTGCTCCAGGGGCCAAACTCAATCTTGCTTATTTGGTGGCCAAAAAGCTCGTTATTTCATAGGTTTAATAAATGAAGACAAATCATTTTTTTTCTTTAGATTGTGAAACCCCGCCAAATCATCAAAAAACGCCAACTGACGATGGCAGCTTTACTCTGGAGAGTGAGTTATTCGCTGAGAATTGCCACAGCACGGCCGGCGCCTATGAAGAAACACTATTTAATTATATAGAAGGCACGGAAATCAAAAATAAACTCTCCAATGAAAAAATCAATATTTTTGAGGTTGGATTTGGTGTCGGCATTGGAGCTTTGGCCACTTTTTCCGAGCTTAAGCACTACTCAGGAAAACTCAACTTTTACAGTACCGAACTCGATGAAAACTTAGTCCATTGGTTTAAAAAATCTCTTTCAGCTGAAGCCCAAGAAATTTTTCCTTTTCATCAGCTGCGTGAGTATGTTTATCCCTCAGGACTCAAAAGCTTTGTCGCAGAGGCAGGTAACCGCAAATTAGAGATTTTTATTGGTGACCTAAGTAAAACGCACCCACAAATTCAAGAAATGATGAATGATATTCATGCCATCTACCAAGACCCATTCAGTCCGAAAAAAAACCCTGATTTATGGACAGAGAAATGGTTTAGGTTTTTAAAAACGATCTCTCACCCAGAAGTCATTCTCTCCACCTATAGCGCTAGTCATTCCATTCAAAAAAATTTGATCTCATCTGGCTGGCAAGTCATCAGTGCCCCCGGTTTTGCCCACAAACGATCTTCAACGAGAGCAACTCTGATGGACAACATCTACCTCGGTCCTCGAAAGTAATTCGTACCTCGGTCCTCGAAAGTAATTCGAACCTCGCCGCCCGACAAAATATCTGGCCACCGATAGAACAATCGATTAGTTAGTACGCGATCGCCAAGGCTTGGGTACGGAAACAAATTAAGAATTTGTCTATTTAAAATCGGTTAGTTACACCTACGATTGTTTGAGTCACTTAACCCCGAGAAATCTCATAACCTATTGATAAATAAGGATTAGACACACTTATTTTCACTGGATTTTAAGTAAATCTTGGGGCAAAAAAGATATTGAGGTAGAACATTTAAAGGAGTTTTCACGTGAAAAATATCTTAAACAGAAGAAATTTATTCAAACTAGGCGCGGCAGCAATTGTCTCCATCCCTGTGCTCAAAATAGGCAATGTATTTGCCGAAGCGGCAGCGACTGCGACAGAAGAATTGGCTTGGGATGCATGCCCGATTGTCGTACCAGAAAAGATCGTTAAAAAACTCGCCAAAGATAAAGCAAAAACGAGGCTTGCTTTTGTGGCGAACGCCACGACGAGCACGCATAAGAAATATAAAGATGGAGCGGCTTGTGGAAACTGCAAATTCTACAAGTCAAAAGTTGAGGACGGAAAAATCACGCGCGAAGTAGGCGGATATGCCAAATGTACAATGCTCGCCAACAAATACGTCAATCGTTGCGGCTGGTGTAAGTCCTACAAGAAAGCGGACGACAAATACGCCATTTATAAGTATCTCAAAAAGGAAGAAGCCTAGGTTTCTTCCCTCCGGGGGGTTTCAGTACTTCATTTCCTTTTAGGCACTTAGGTGCTTAAAAGGGGCCCCCTTTTTTAAAATCAATATCTATTGACAATTTTCACTTTGACACCACAATAAACTTAATAACAAACTCTCTCAATTAGGGGTAAATATATGTTCAAACGGTTTGCTTTATTTTTCATGGTCAGCTTACTGATTTCAGTTTCTGTATCAATTATTGCTAGCTTTATTTTTCGTTTTCTAGGAATTAATCCAGGAGGAATGCAAGGTCTTTTTATTATGTGCCTTCTTTTTGGGATGATTGGTTCTTTTATTTCTCTGAGAATTTCAAAGTGGACGGCCAAAAAGTTTATGGGTGTTCAACTTGTTGAGCAAAACCCCAATTATCAGTCTCTTGTCCAAAAAGTTCACCAAATGGCCAAGCAAGCGGGAATTGAAAAAATGCCCGAGGTTGGTGTTTATGACTCTCCAGAACTCAATGCATTTGCCACAGGGCCAAGTAAAAATAACTCACTCGTGGCCGTATCGACGGGTCTTCTTCAGCGAATGAATGACGATGAGCTCACTGGTGTTTTAGGCCATGAAGTTGCTCACATCGCAAATGGTGACATGGTCACCATGACGCTCGTTCAAGGTGTCGTTAACGCTTTTGTGATGTTCTTTTCTAGTATCATTACCAACATTATTTCAAACGCGCCTCGAAGAGATGATGATGACGGAGAAGGCTTCGGTGGCTTTTTCTTAAGACAATTTATTTACTCGATCGTTTCATCACTAATTGGCTTTTTGGCCATGCCAATAGTGTTCTGGTTTTCTCGCTTTAGAGAATATCGTGCGGATCATGGCGGTGCTGTTTTGGCCGGCCGTGAAAAAATGATTGCTGCTCTTGAAGCCCTCAAAAGAAATTACGGGATCCAAGAAGAAGTCGGCAATCAACACGCAAGTGTGCAAACGATGCAAATTAGCTCAAAGCGATCCATGATGGAGCTTTGGTCCTCTCACCCAGCTTTAGATAAACGAATATCAGCACTGCAAAACAGACAAAGCTAAAAGATTTTTTACATTTCAATTTTTTTAAAGCCTATCACTATTGATAGGCTTTTTTATTAAAGCTGTAGGCAATATTTTCCGACCTTTATATAGATGACGGTTAAGTATGCACATTCAAAAAAACAACAGTTATTTATCAATACCTTGGTATTCTTAGGTGTATTAAATGCATTTGAAGCGCCTTTTGCGTCGATGTTTGGGATGGAAGCGAACTGGTACTCCGTTATTATTGACTGCGTGATCGCGACCATGTTTCTAATTGACGGTATTTCCCTCTACAAGAGAGAACTTCCTCACGGAAAAGAAACGGCCAAGCGCTACCTGTCATTATCCATTATTTCATCGATCCCCGTCGAACTATTTTTATTTATGGGGCTTCCTGTGATGCCTTTGCGCTTTATTAGGCTCATTCGCGCTTACCGGTTTATTCCAGAAATGAAAAGAGAAGGCCTATTAAATGAGTTGGCCGTCATTCCATTTAAGTTAAAAATTACGATTGCCGCAACGAGTGCCTTCTTTGCCATGCATTTTATCAGTTGCCTTTGGCCAATGATTGAACCAAAAGCAGTTTCAGCGAGCGTCGCTGATCAATATTTAAATGCCATGTATTGGTCAATTACAACACTAACAACTGTTGGTTATGGCGACGTCACACCAAGTACGAATCTAGCGAAAGTGTTTACCATGTTTGTGATGGTTTTAGGCGTTGGCATGTACGGTTTTGTAATTGGTAATATTTCTCAACTTCTCAATGACCGAAATCGCTATCGAGAAAAAGCACGAGAGAAAATTGCTGATCTTCAAACATTTATGAAGCACTACAAAGTCCCCAGAAAAGTTCAGGTCGATACCCTAGATTATGTGAATATTCTTTTAGGAAAAAGACTCAGCGACAATGATAGTCAGATTATTGCCGATCTTCCCAACGCGCTTCAAGAAGAGTTAACCATGTACATGAACATCAAGCTCATCAGCAGCTTAACCATCTTTGATGGAATAGGCGCGCTTTGTCTCAAGCAGGTTGCGAAGAAATTGCAAAAGAAATCTTTTTCACCCGGCCAAAACATCATCACCAAAGGGGATAAAGGCAAAGAGATGTATATTATCAATCACGGTAAAGTCGATGTGAGAGATGGTGAAAACTCTTTAGTAATTTTAGATGATGGGATGTTTTTTGGCGAACAAGCGCTTATCAAGCACACCACAAGAAATGCAGATGTCATCAGTATGTCTTATTGTGATCTATATATTTTAGAAAAAGATGACTTCATGAACCTAATTGAGCTATTTCCTGAGCTGATCAAAAATATGGATACAACTCTTCATGAAATAAAAACGCATCAAGAAGAACTCAAAGCGAAACAAAACGCAGAAGCGAACGGTAACGCCAAGGGACAAAACCTTAAATTGGCCAGTTAGATTTTCCAAATAAAAATTTCCTAGGCATAATGTCCCTATTCCAAGGAGAACTTTATGTTACTAGATAAAAACGTTGCCCAAGAGGTCATTGACCTAGCACTGAATCATGGTGCAGATTTTTGTGATTTATTTTTAGAAAACA